>DASXQN010000531.1:0-2776 GCA_036507155.1 Anaerolineales bacterium | reverse complement strand
TCCTCGCGCAAATCGTTAATTCGTTTCTGGAAAGATTGCACGACCTCTCCCAATTCCATCAGGCGCGTGTTCATGGTGCGATAACGATCCTCGGCCTGTTCCCGTTCGGCCGCGGTCACGGGATCCTGCGCGTGCGCGCCGCCCCCGACCAGCAATCCGCTGGCGATTAGAGCGGAAAAGAAGAGATGACGTTTCATGCCGCAAAAATAGGGAGTGTGGGAAAAAGTTCAAAGTTCAAAGTTCATGCGACTCTTTGTGAATGCGCGTCCCTGTGGGACCGGAGGACGCCAGATGTGATGGTGCCAGAAAGTGAGAGGCGCCGCGGCTCGCCGCTTCCTTGACTAGCCATTTTGCCTTCTCTACGGTTTCCCCATGAATCGCTGGCTGACCCGCAGTTTGGTTGTCGCCTTTGCGTTGCTCGCGTTTGCGCAGCGTTGTCCAGCGCCGCTCATCTTCACACCCGGCGAAGGCTGGCGTTACGAAAAGGTCGGCGGGCAGGGCCGCTGGACGCGCACGCGTGCCAAAGACCAGGTGGAAGTGGCCCAGCAGGCCTTCGACAAAAAGGACTATGGCACTGCGATGAAGGCCGCCCGCCGCACCGTGAACGTGTGGCCCTTCTCCGATTACGCGCCGCAAGCGCAGTATCTGCTTGGCCGCTGCCACGAAGCCCGGTTCCAGGATGAAGCTGCCTTCAGCGCCTACCAGAAACTTATCGAGCACTATCCCAAGGTGGCGAATTACGACGAAGTGCTCCTTCGCCAGATGGCCATTGGCAATCGGTTCCTCGCCGGGCAATGGTTCCGGGCTTTCAACGTGATCCCCTTCTTCCCCTCGATGGACAAGACGATCAAGATGTACGAGAAGATCATCAAGAACGGTCCTTACAGCGAAGTGGCGCCTATGGCCCAGATCAACATCGGCGTCGCTCATGAAAAGAAAGTCTTCAAGGAATATCCGGAAGCCGCCCGAGCCTACGAAAAGGCCGCGGATCGTTACGCCGATCAAAAGGCCGGCACGGACGCGCTCTACAAAGTCGGAGAGACGTATTACAAGCAGGCCAAGCGCGCCGAGTACGATCAAAGCGTCGCCGGCCATTCCATCGCAACGTTCACCGACTTCATCACGCTGCACCCCGACGACAAGCGCGTGCCCGACGCGCAGAAAAGGATCGACGTGCTCAAGACCGAGCAAGCGCGTGGCAGCTTTGACATCGCCCGGTATTATGAACGGCACAATCGGCGGGAGGCCGCCTCGATTTACTACAACGAGGTGCTGCTGAAGGATCCGAACTCGAAGTTCGCCACGGAGGCCCGCCAGCGCATCGACTCGATTAAGAAACTCCAGCAGAAGTGACATGCGCCTGATGCTCTGGCCCGGTTTGACTGCGCTGCTGCTCGCGGTGTGCGGGTGCGCCGGCTATCACCTCGGCCCAACCAATGGCCAGCCCGCCAGCGCGCGTTCCGTGCAGATCAATCCGTTTCAAAACCAGACCATCGAGCCGCGTCTCGCCGACGCCGTATCGCACGCGCTGCGCAAGCAAATCCAGCAGGACGGCACCTTCAAGCTTAACACCCGCAATGACGGCGACATCATCGTCAGCGGCACGATCGTGAGCTACGACCGTCACGCGGTCAGCTTCCGCCCTCGCGATGCGCTAAGCCCGCTGGATCTCCGCGTCACCATGAGGGCCCACGTCACCGCGCGGGAGCGCATCAGCGGCAAAGTGCTTTTCGAGCGCGATGTAAGCGGGCATTCGGAGGTCCGTTCCGGCAGTGACCTGATCAGCGCGGAACGCCAGGCCCTCCCGCTCGTGGCGGAAAGGCTGGCCATCAATGCGACGGCATTGCTGGTGGACGGGACGTGGTGAGTCGTCGGGTGTCACAGCCAATCGGCTGTGCTCGGCGACCCTTGCCGCCGAGGATCGGGGCTGCCCCGCCGGATCGGGGTCTGGCGCTCGGACCGGCTTCACTCGGCCAAAGGTCTCTGATTATGCGAATCAGCCACGAACCTTGCGGTCCGTGGCTGGTTTCCGGGGGATGTCCCCCTTCTGCCTTGGCGTGCTAGTGTTCCTAGCAAATAAATTCCCTCAAACAGCCGGAGCACATCGGGCCGCGCTGGCATCGAGCGGCGTGCCTGCTTTCTTGAAGCCCCGATGCGCATGGAAAATATCGGGTAGTGTCTGGAGTGACGCGACCAGCCGGAATTCTGGAGGAGTCGGGTTCATGCTTTTCACTCTTACATACGGACCGTCAAAAACCGTTCTTTCAAAGTTTTTGAAAAAAAACTTTCGCCAGGCCTGGATGCTGGGCAAGAAGCCACCGGTTAAAGAGGAAGGCCGATTACGCCGGACGCAGAGAGCCGCGCTTTGCGCATGACCGGCGTCCTCCACGATGCCAAATCATTTTCTCGGAAAAATTCTGAAAGATTGCATCCGCTGGCCACGTATATAAGGACAACAACCGTGAAAACGCCCAATCGAACCAACGCGGAGGAGCTAATCCCGACCCGGCAGAGTCTGTTGAGCCGCTTGAAGGACTGGAACGACGACGAGAGCTGGCAGGATTTCTTCTTACACCTACTGGAAATTCATCTACAGCGTGGCCATCCGTTCCGGCCTGACTGAGGACGAGGCGCAGGAGGTCGTGCAGGAAACCATCATCTCCATCTCCAAGCAGATGCCCGACTTTAAATATGACCGTTCCCAAGGCTCCTTCAAAGGCTGGCTGCTCAGGCTCACGCGCTGGCGCATCCTCGACCAGTTCCGCAAACGCGATCG
>DASXQN010000530.1:0-4964 GCA_036507155.1 Anaerolineales bacterium | reverse complement strand
GGAAATTGGAATTGACATTGAACGATTGGACTACCGCACTCGAATCAGGCGTAAACGGGGTGATACGCCGCGGCAAAGCCAGTTCCGGCGACAAAACCATGCTGGATAGTTTGATCCCCGCATTGAATGCGTTGAAAGAATGCAGCGCCACGGGAACCTCGCTGGCCGGGGCCTTAACTGCCTCTGAAGAGGCGGCCGAAACAGGGATGTTGTCCACCGTTCCGCTGGTGGCAAAAAAAGGCAGGGCCAGTTATCTTGGCGAACGAAGCGCAGGGACCCAGGATCCGGGTGCCACCTCCTCCTACTTACTGCTTAAAACAGCCGCCAGCGCCTGGAGCAATCCCGGATGAATATCTCCACGCGCCTGCGCTAACTCATCAAGGGAAATACTGTGATTGGAATAGTGATCGTTTCGCACAGCGCAAAGCTGGCCGAAGGTGTTGTAGAGCTCGCCCTGAATATGGGCGGGGCAGATCTATTAATCCAGGCGGCCGGCGGCTTGAGCGCGAGAGATGCGACGCTGGGCACGGACCCGACATTGATCTTGAGGGCGATCGAAAGAGTCTATTCTGACGACGGCGTTTTGGTTCTCATGGATTTGGGCAGCGCAGTATTGAGCTCAGAGATGGCGCTCGAAATGCTGCCGGAGGAAAAACGCGGGAAGGTCGTTTTGTGTGAGGCGCCCATTGTGGAAGGTGCCATTGCTGCGGCAGTACAGGCCAGGATCGGCAGTTCGATTCAACAGGTTATCTCAGAAGCGCGGGGAGCGTTGGGACCGAAAACGATGCAGCTCGGCGCCTTCGCCCCGGAAACGGGCCAACCCGATGATATGGAGGCACCCGAAAACCGCCTCGAGCTCCAGCTGACCGTAAGAAACGTGCTCGGCCTGCATGCACGGCCAGCCGCTCGCTTTGTACAGACCGCCGGCAGATATCCACTTGAGACCGTTCTCGTCCGCAACCTCACCACGCAGCGCGGCCCCGTCAACGCAAAAAGCATCAACAGTGTCATCACGTTGGGGGTGCGACAGGGACATCAGATCCAGGTGACGGCGTCGGGCCCGAACTCTCGTGCGGCTCTGGATGCGGTAAAGACTCTCGCCGATAGCAATTTCGGCGACCCGGAATCGTCTCCCGAATCCGCAACCAGCCAACCCGCGAAAGAGATGATTACCGGCGGTGACGCTTCATTCCTCACCGGAGTGCCGGCTTCAGACGGGATCGCGCTCGGACGCGCATATCATTACCAGCCTGCGCCCCCGGCCATTCCTCAACACCACATCGAGAATTCTGCACAAGAATGGGAACGGCTGCTCAAAAGTATGGCCGCAACTCGAACCGCGATCGAATCGGACCGCACGTCGGTTGCAAACCGCGCCAATCAGGAAGCCGCCGCTATTTTCGAGGCTCATCTCATGTTTTTGGAGGATGAAGCCATACTCTTGCCGGCGCGGGAGAGAATCTTTAAAGAAAAACAAAATGCTGCCCTGGCCTGGTACGCTGCAATTGAAAAGGTTTCAGCGGGCTTCCGTGACCTCGAAGATACGTATCTCCGGGCGCGTGGGAAAGATGTTGAGGATGTAGGCAGACAGGTTTTGGTGCATTTATTGGGCATCGATCCTGCCCAGTTTGTAATGAATGGGCCAGGCATCTTGATTGCCACCGACCTTTCCCCAGCGGAAACCTCTCATTTTGATCCCGCGACCGTTTTGGGAATATGTACTGCCCAAGGCGGCTCCACCTCACACAGCGCCATTCTGGCACGCGAGCTCGGCATCCCGGCAGTGGTGGGGCTGGGGGACGCCATCTTGACCGTGAAGGAGGGTTCGCCTCTCGCATTGGATGGCGAAAGCGGTCAGGTTTTTATTGAACCCAAACCCGAGATCGTCGATCAGTTTTCGCTAAAGGCAGCCGCGATCCAGGAAGCAAGAAGCGCAGCGCGCATGGAACGAGCCGCCCCGGCTATTACGCGTGATGGACGGCCGATCGAGATCGCAGCCAATATCGGCTCAATTGCAGGAGCACAATCGGCAGTTGTATCGGGTGCGGAAAGCGTTGGATTGTTCCGCACCGAGTTCCTGTTTCTTGACCGCACTACTGCGCCGGATGAGACGGAGCAGTACCAGGTTTACCGCGCGGCTGCCAAAGCCCTGGAGGGGCGCCCGTTGATCATTCGCACAATCGACATCGGAGGCGACAAGTCCGTCCCATTTCTGAACATGGTGCAGGAGGCCAATCCTTTTCTGGGCTGGCGCGCTATTCGCATATCTCTGACCCAGCCGGAGCTGTTCAAGGATCAATTGCGCGCGATTCTCCGCGTGGCAGCGGAGTTCCCGGTAAGCATCATGTTTCCGATGATTGCCATGCTAGATGAACTTCGCCGTGCGAAATCCCTGCTGGTCGAAGCTCGGCAGGAACTGGTTGCCCGCAAAGAAACCTGCGCTGAAAAGATGGAGACTGGCATTATGGTGGAAATTCCCTCGGTGGCCCAAATGGCCGACCTCTTCGCACGCGAGGTGGATTTTTTCAGCATCGGCACCAATGATTTGACGCAATACACCTTTGCCGTTGACCGCACAAACCCGAAGGTGGCCTCTCTGGCAGATGCCTGCCACCCGGCCGTTTTGCGTCAGATTCGGCAGGTGGCCGAATCTGCCCAATTGAATAAGATCTGGGCCGGAGTGTGCGGCGAAATGGCCGGCGACCCAGATGCAATCCCGATCCTGATTGGTTTGGGCTTGGATGAACTAAGCATGTCGTCTCCGTCCATCCCGATGGCGAAGGAAATCGTACGGACCTGGTCCATGTCCGAAGCGCGCAGCCTGGCTGAACAGGCGCTTGGGCTCGATTCGGCTCGAGCAGTCAGGACATTGGTCCGGGGGTGGGTTCGCTGACGAAACCGTCTGGCCGCCTCGAGCGCTAGTGCAAGTATTTCCGGCAACGACGGCGATCAACGCGGCCTGATGGTGTACTGTCATAAGTTCCGGCCGACCATGGCATCCTAGACATCGGCCACATCAAAATCCACGATTCCCGGGCCGGCCAGCCTGGGAAATTTGCCTTAATTCACGCATGCAGATGGCCGGAAGGGATTATGATTAACCCCTGACCGTGCCAGTATGATCTGCCTGGCAACTTCCGAGCTCTAGGAGTACGCATGGTGACGAAGACGAAAAAAAGCGGCCGCACAGCGGCGAAGGTCGCGGCGAAGACTGCCCGGAAGCAGCCAAAAACCGCACGCGCGGCACGCGGCGATACAGCCGTGAAGGCCGCCAGGGTGAACGGTAGTCGGCGTGGCGCGGTCTTGAAATCGGCCAAGGTGGAGGAGACGCGCCGGGCGAAGGTCCAGGACGCGTTGTACAAGATCGCCGAAGCCGCCAGCGCCGCGAGCGACCTGCAGGAATTCTACGCGAGCATACATGGCATTGTCGGGGAACTGATGTATGCCAGGAACTTCTTCATCGCGCTATATGATGAAACGTCTGGATTGGTCAGCTGGGAATATTTTGTAGACGAAGTTGACCCGACGCCGCTGACGCAGCCACTGACGAACTTTCACGGCGCCACCGGCTGGGTCTTGCAACACGGCAAAACGATTGCAGACACAGATGGAAGCTGGGCAGCGGCAAAAGTACGCGGCGAGGCGAAAGAAGTGGGGACTGATTCGGAGGGGATCGCCGTGCCGCTCAAGGTCGAAGACAAAACGATCGGCGTTGTGCTTATCCAGAGTTACACCAAAGGAATCGGCTATCAACCCGAGGACCTACGGATCCTCGAATTCGTCGCTCAGCACATCGCCGTGGCATTGACCCGCGCCCGCGCCATCGAAGAGACGCGCCAGCGCAACGAGGAACTTGCCATCATCAATGCCGTACAGGCTGCCCTGGCTTCCAAACTGGACTTCCAGGGCATCGTCGATTCTGTTGGAAACAAACTGGCCGAGATCTTTTCCGAAGAAAATGTGGGGATTGGCTTTCTGGATCGCGCCAGCGGCATGCTGAAGGTCCCGTATCTTATCGAAAATGGCAGGCGGATCGAAAATGTCGAATTTCCGATCGGCGAAAAGGGCCTGGTATCGCACATGTTCAAGACCCGCCAGCCTTTGATCATCAATTCCGATTACGAAAGAATTAGCGCGGAGCTCGGCGCGTTGGATGTGAGCGGAGAACCCGATCCCCGCTCGTGGCTGGGCATACCCATCATCGTGCACGATGAAGTGATCGGCGCATTCAGCCTGCAGAATTGGGAGCGCGAGAACGCGTACAGTGCGTCGACTGTACGCTTGCTGCAGACTTTGGCAGGCAGCCTGGGTGTTGCCCTCGAAAACGCGCGTCTGTTTGACGAGACCGAGCGGCTGCTCGACGAGACAGCACAACGTGCTGCGGAACTTGCAATTATCAACAGCGTGCAGGAAGGCCTAGCGAGGCAGCTCGATTTCCAGGGAATCATCGATCTGGTGGGCGAAAAGGTCGGGGAGATCTTCGCCGCGGACACGGTGGCGGTTGGAATGTACGATGCCGCCACCGATCGGGCTTTTAACCTCTATTATGTCGATCGCGGCCAAAAGATCCCTCTGCAAGACGGCCCGGCGCCGCGGCCCAGCCTGACTGCCGTCCTGGTGGACACACGCGCCCCGTTGCTGATCGGGACAAGTAAGGAAAGCGAAAAGTACGGTGCGCTGCGCATCCCCAGAGCCGGAGAGACCGTCGATCAGAACGAAAGTTTCCTGGGCGTGCCGATCATGGCGGGCGAAACGGTCATCGGCGCGGTCTCCGTGCAGAGCTACAAGCAAAACGCATACGATGCCCATGACCAGGACTTGCTGCAGACGTTGGCTCACGCGATGAGCGTGGCGCTGGAGAATGCGCGCCTGTTCGACGAGCTACAAAACAGCAATCGCGACCTGACCGAGGCCCTCACGCAGCAGACCGCGACTGGCGAGATCCTGCGCGTGATCGCCGGCTC
>DASXQN010000529.1:0-9141 GCA_036507155.1 Anaerolineales bacterium | reverse complement strand
TGATCCTGATCGACGACATGGACAAGCCCGCCCTCGAGCAGGCCCGCGCGATCTTCCATGACCGTCGCGAGATCATGATGCAACCGAACTGCGCCATCGTGTACACGGTCTCGAGCGCCTTGTTCTACAGCAAGGAGTTCGATTCGATCCGGGACCAGGCGCTCTTCCTGCCCAACATCTATTTGCACCCGCCGATGCAGCCGCAGAGCCACCACGAGGAAGGCTACAGCACGCTGCGACAGTTCGTGCACCTGCGAATGGACTCACGCCTGATCGACCCTGCCGCCTTGGAAGGGGCTGTCACCTACAGCGGCGGCGTCTTCCGCGAGATGGCGCGTATCATGCGCACCGCCATCGGGCGGGCCCGTCGTAGAAAAGCCGCCGTTCTGGATTGCAGCGATGTCGAGTGGGCCGCGGTCGAGATCCGCAATGAATACCGTCGCATTCTGGACAAGGAAGATATCAAGCTGCTGAAGAAGGTCGCCGGGAACAATCGCCTGGAATACAGCGAAAATCTCCGGCCGTTGCTGCAGTTGCTGGCGCTGCTGGAATATCGCGACGAAGAGAATTGGTGCGACGTGCACCCTGTTTTGAGGAAGCTGTTGGATGACTGATCAACGCGGCGCAAAGCCTCGCGAGGCCATGCCTCTCGAGGAGCGCATCGAGGTCCTCGCGCACGAGCTGGAGCTCGCCATCAAGTGGCGGCAGCCGTGCGTGCTGTTGGCCGTCTACGGCTCGGACAATATCCGGGCGGACGTCCAGGCCGCCTTGTCGACCCAGCTCGGCGATCTCAAGCAAAAGACTGCGTGGTTGAAATTCCAGGACCAGGATCCTGAAGGCATCGTTGAGTCCCTGCACAAGTTCAAGGAACCGGAGAATACGGTGTTCTTCATCGATGGAATGTGCTGGCGCTCCGCGAAGATCGACGGCGCCCACGCGACACTCAATCTTCAGCAGGAATTCCTGATCGAGGGACGCGTCCGCGTGATCCTGTGGCTCACGCAGAAAGAGATCCTCGATCTGGCCCGCCACGCGCCGGACTTCTGGACGCATCGCCAGCGCGTCATCGAGTTCGCCGAATCGCCGAACTCGGAGGCCCAGCTCCAACGCACCGTGGATTCCGTCTGGCAGGATGTCGGCGCGCACGCCGCAGAGAAAGCCACCGCGCAGAACATCGTGATGAGCGGGCTGCCGCAGGACAGAGAGTCCGCTTCGAACGGCGCCAAGTTGCTGCTGACGCTCGGGATCCTGAACTGGCGCAAAGGCGATCACGAGAAGGCCGAAGAGTTGCTGGGCGAGGCCCTGAAAATCGCGACATTAAGCCAGGATACCTCGTTCGAGGCCGAGTGTTTCAATGCTATTGCCCTGCTAAAAACCAGCATGCAGAAAATCGATGAAGCCATCGACGCGTACAAGCAGGCCATCCAGCTGGCGCCCGCGCAGATTTTTGCCTGGAACAATCTCGGAAACCTGTGTGCCAGCATCGGCCGCAACGACGAAGCCATTGTTGTCTTCTTGAAAGCCATCGAGTGCAACCCGAAGGATCCGATCGGCTGGAACGGGTTGGGCAATGTCTACTACAAGATCGGTTACATGGACGACGCCGTTGCCGCGTACCGGCGATCGATCCAGTTCATGCCCACCTTCGCCCATCCGTGGAATGGACTCGGCGATGTGCATGCCAGCGCCGGCCGGGTCGATCAGGCGCTGGCCTCCTATCGCAAGGCGATCGAGTTGAACCCGCGTTACGTTGCGCCGTGGCAGCGCCTCGGCGCCCTCTTCAATGGTCAGGCGCGGCCGCGCGAAGCCTTGAAGGCCTATCAGCATGCGCTGAGCCTCGAGCCGAGGAACGCCGGCATTTGGAATGAGCTCGGCTCCCTCCACTTGAAATCTGAGGCTTATGCCGAGGCTGCCGAGGCTCTTAGCAAGGCGATCGAACTCGATCACGGCCACGGCTGGGCGCACTGCAATCTCGCGCTTACCTACGCACAACAGGGAAAGCACGCTGAGGCGGTGCCGCTGCTCCTCAGAAGCATTGAGCTGCTGAAAGACGAGAAGGATAAAGCAGTTGCCTATAACCGGCTTGGCGATGTCTACCGGCTGCTGAACGATTACGAGCGCGCCGTTACGGCGTATCAGACAGCGGATCGCGCCAACCTCAGCGTTGCATTGCCGCAGTTTGCGCCACCGAGCGCAGACGTGAACGAACGGGCCGAGAATCAAACTCCCGCGCTCGAGACGGTAGCCGAGGTCGAGCCCGCGCCGGCCGAAGCGCAAACTGTCGACGCGACCGCCGCGCTGAACGAATCGCTTCTGGCCGACGCGCCGTACTGGATCTTCAACCCTAGCTCGAACAGCCACGTGGAGGTCGGTGCCGCCGACCTGGAACGATCACCGGAACCTCAGCAGCCCACAGGAGGCAGCATGCCAAACTCGTCAGCGCCCGACCTCACGAACGAAGCGACCGAGCCGGCGGCGAGCGCCGCAGTCAGCTTGGAAGCGGAGCGGATCAAGGACGACAGCACGAATCCGCTGGTTTGGAATGAAAAGGGCAACGTGCACTTCAAGCAGCAGGACTTCGATCCCGCCATCAGCGCCTACAACCGCGCGATCCAGCTCGATCCCACGTTCGGCTGGCCGTATGCCAACCTGGCGCTCGCCTACCTGATCCAGGGCCAATTCGCCGAAGCGATCCTGCTGTATCAGAAGAGCATCGAGCTGCTCAAATCCGAGGGTGATAAAGCGCTCGCCTGGAACGGCCTCGGCAATGTTTATCGCTACCTTAACGATTACGGGAACGCGGTGGCCGCCTATCAGAAAGCCGCTGAACTCGATCCGCAGACGGCCGGCATGCGTGACGGCGCCGAGGGGTTTCAGATCGGCGAGGACGCACAAAGCCTCGACCTGTGGAATGAGCTCGGCGAACTCTTCTTCAAGACCGGCGCGTTCACAGAGGCGATCCAGGCCTTCAACAAAGCCATCGAATTGGAGCCAGCCTCCGGTTGGGCCTACAACAATCTCGCATACGTGCTGGCCTCGCGCGGCCAATATGCCCAGGCGATCCCTTTATATGAAAAGAGCCTGGAACTTCTTCAGGACAGCAAGGACGAGGCCCTGGTTTGGAACCGCCTCGGAAATGTCTACCGCAAGCTCAACGATTATGACAATGCCATGCGGGCTTACCAGCAAGCCGTCAAACTGTCGGATGATGGCCGCACCCTGCTCAACCGAACGCGCTTCAGCCTGTTGAGCAACGTCCAGGTCGACCAGTAAATCCATCATGTCTTTTTTTCAACGGAGGTAGAAATGAGCAACTACGAGTTTTGGGACGAGTTAGGCAAGATCTTTGAGGCGGTTGTGGCCTACCAGGAGAAGTCGGTCGAATTCAACAAGCGCTTCATCCATCCTTGGATCAAGCTTGGAAATGTCTTCGACAAACAGGACCGCAACAGCGAAGGCGTGCGCGCCTACCAACAGGCGATCGAGCTGGAGCCTGGCAACGCGCAGAATTGGTACGAGCTCGGCAACCTGCACTTCCAGATGAACGCGCACGCGGAGGCTGCGGAGGCGTATCAAAAGGCCATCGAGTTGGCGCCCGAGTCAGGTTGGGCTTACAGCAACCTGGCGCTGACCCTGGCGACGCAAGCGAAGTTCGTCGAGGCTGTGCCGCTCTATCAAAAAGGCATCGAGCTGCTTCAGGATCGCAAGGACCAGGCGGTTGCCTGGAACCGGCTGGGAAACGCGTATCGCAAGCTCGACCAGTATGAACTGGCCCTCGAAGCGTTTCAGAAGGCCGACGAGCTGGATGAAGAGAACGCAGGCTTCCGCGATGCGTTGGACGAAGTGGCCGAGGGCCCCAGTCTGGTTGAAGGCATCGCCTCCGAGAACGCGGACGCCGCCGTCGAGATGATCGTGGAACCTGTCCTGCTTAGCCTGGCGGAAGATACCCCGGTGGTCGAGCCGATCATTGAGGACGACGCGCCGGCAGCCGAAACGGTAGTGGAGCAGATCGAAGTCGCGATCGAGACCGTTGTGACGACCGACGACGTACGCGTCGAAGAGACCGTGTTGCTCGAGGTCGAGCGTGTTGTCGCGGACCCCGAGCCTGAGTCCGCGCACGAGGAGGTCGCCGCGGCTGAAGCCGTATCCGTTTCAGAGACGACCCAGTCGCTGCCCGCATGGATCAGCGACACGGTGCCCGTCGAGATCGAAGCCGATCAACCTGAAGATGCCGCTGCCGAGCAGCAAGCGGAAGTGGAACCGGCTCTCGCGGTCGTGAACGAAACCACCGCGGTCGCTGAAGAAATCGTCGTCGAATCGGCCGAGCAGGCCAGCGCGGTCGAGGTGACAGTTGTGGTCAGCGTGCAGGAAGGCGCCGAGACCTTCACTGAAACCGTGGTGATCGCGGACGTAGCGACCGACACACAGGAAATTGCTGCTGTGGCTGAAGCGCTGTCAAGCACTGAAAAGGTCGCGGCCGTGGATGCCCAACAAAGCTACGACGAGATCGTCGTAACCGCCGAAGGCTCCCGAAGGGAGGTGCCTGCTCCGGCGGTCGCAGAGACCGCAGCGCCGGCGGGTGCCGTCAGCGAGGAGTCGCTGGAGGTCGCGGCGACCGAGCCCGAGGTCCCGTCCGAAGCGGTGCAGGTGGAAGTGGCTGTGAGCGTAGCTGTCGTCGAGACGGTGGAAGCTCCTGCAGTTGAGACCACCCCGCATGCCGCATACGACGAGTACTTGAAAGACAGCGAGCCGGAGCTGGAATCCCTGGTCGCCCAGTCCGCTAAGGAAGCCGTCGTGGAAGAAAGCTCGGCGGCCTCGCAGGAGCCTGTCGCGCAGATTGGTCCGTCCGGTGACATCCAGATCGAGATGGACACCAAGAACGCGCACGTTTGGAATGAGCTGGGCAACGTGTACTTCGGCACCGCAGCGTATGACGATGCGATCGTCGCGTACACGAAGGCGATCGAACTGGACCGCTGGTTCGCCTGGCCCTACAGCAACCTGGCGCTCGCGTATGTGCAGAAGGGCCGATTTGCAGAGGCCACGCTGCTTTATCAACGCAGCATCGAATTGTTCGCGAGCGACAAGGACAAGGCCATCTCGTGGAATCGGTTGGGCAATGTCTACCGCCGCTTGAACGACTACGAGAACGCCATCGCGGCCTACCAGCGCGCGGATGAGCTCGATCCGGAGAACACGACACTCTCCCTGCAATCCCGTTTCAGCTTGCTCGGCAACTTCCACATGGAGCAAAAGCCCAGCTATGCTGCCTAAGGGACGGTCTCTTCAAATCCCTTTTTGCGGCAGGAGGCAAATATGAGCGAACACGAAGTATGGAATGAACTGGGCAACCTGTATTTCATGTCGAAGGCCTACGACCACGCGGCGTATGCATACCGTCGCTCCATCCAACTCGATGGCAGCTCCGGCCGGACGTACAGCAACCTCGCACTAGCCTACACACAGCTCGGAGAGCATGAGCGTGCGATCGAGGTCTACAAACGCGGCCTTGAACTGATCACTGATGACAAGGACGGGGCCGTTCTGTGGAATCGATTGGGCAACGAATATGGCCACTTAAAGGAATACGAGCGGGCCTTCGAGGCGTACCAGCGGGCGGATGAACTGGATCCTGCCAGCAGCGAAAGCCGAGAGGATACCGACCATCTGCTCTACCATTCACCGGCTGCCGGAATTGTCGAGGTCGAAGCCGCGATGACGACCGTTGACGGCGTAACGCTGACCTGGCTGCCCGCCGACGCTGTGCCTGCGCAAGAAGCAGACGCGCCGGAGATCGATAGCCCCCTCGCTTGGGCAGAAGTGCGTCCTGACGAGGATGAGCCCGACGACCCCGAGCTGTTCTCGATTTTGGAGCAGGGCACACAAGTCTACTTTCCGGATGTAGACGAGCACGAGCTGGCGAATTGGCTGCCGATTCCCGAGCCTCCAGAGCCAAATCGCCAGGTCGAGGAGTCATTCATCGTGCAGAAGGAGTCGCTGCTCGATGTGCGGACCGACGCCAACGTCGAAGACGAATCGCAAGGGGTCGCAGGCATTATCGGGGCCGGTAGCTGGCTGGATGCGTCGCGCGGAAATGAGCAGCCCGAGGAAGACCTGAACCGCTTCGTGCGCGTCGACGTGGACGATCGGTTCGCCGCCGCGTTCGTCGTGCCAGAGGATCAAACAGCCGAAGGAGCCGAACCGGCCCTGATCGAGAGCCCGGTTCCCGAATCTGCGACCATGCGAGACGGTGATTTGAACATCGAGCTTGAGATCCCGAAACTGAAGAAACTGGTGCAAATCAATCCGTACAATGCCATCACCTGGAATACGCTCGGAAACCTGTACCGGTCGGCCGGCCTGTATAAGGAAGCCATCCGGGCATACCAGCAGGCGACGTCGATCGATCCTGCCAAGTCGGAATACCATCACAACCTGGGGATGGTGTATGGAGCCGACGGGCGCGACGAGGATGCCATTATCTCGCTGCAGAAAGTCCTTGAACTGAACCCTGACCACAGCCTCACCCACGCGACGCTCGGTGGATACTATCGAAAGATGGGATTGGACGAACTAGCCCAAAAACATATAGGCAGAGCCATGAAACACATATATGACAGCGAAAGCGAATACAACCGTGCCTGCCTGGAAGCCATTTGCGGTAATGCTGACCAGGCCATCGAACTGCTGCGAGTTGCGCTGCAGAACAAACAGACCTATGTAGATTGGGTGCTGCGCGATCCGGACCTGGACGCGATCCGCGAAGACCGCCGCTTCAAACAGCTGATCTCCGACTTCACATAATGTGCGGGGCTGCCCTCGCTTCTTCTTCTTCTCCTCCTTCCTTCCCCGCAGGTGCCCTTGGTCTGCGGGGAATGGATTCTGATCAGGAGCCGGTGGTTGAGTAGTGGCGCCAAAGGCGCCACGTATCGAAACCCGGTACCGAAGGATCACTCGCTTCGTCTTCGCTCCTTTCAGTCGCTCCGCTCAGCGCGAGAATTCCTCTCGTTTGCCGGCAGTTGCACTGCCGGCCCTGCGTCGCAGTGCAACCGCTACGCGAACTTCTTTGGCTGCTATTCGCGGAAGCCGCTTCGCCTCTGCTCCCATCGGTCGCTCCGCTCAGCGCGATTACTCTTGGTGTAACCGGCAGTATAATCTGCGCGTGCTGCGTCGGCTGCTTTATCCCCCTTCCATTCCGCAAGAATACCAAGCCAATTTTCTGCATCTTTACCTCGATATCGGGTGGTTCGGGGTTTTGAGCGGTTCCGCAATCAACTTCCTCAACATCTACGCGGCGCGCCTCGGCGCCAGCGGCCTGCAGATCGGACTCCTGGCGGCCGTGTCCGCGGTCGTAAACCTGCTCTTCGCCATCCCCGCCGGTCGCTGGCTCGAAAAGCATTCGGTGGGCAAGGCCGTCTTTTGGACATCGGTGTACTATCGCATCGGGTTCGCGTTGTGGATCCCGTTGCCGTGGCTGTTCGGCAACCAGGCGCAGGTCTGGGCACTGATCGTGATCGCGCTGCTGATGGGCATACCGCTCACCGCGCTCGCGGTCGGCTTCAATGCCCTGTTTGCGGCGGCCGTCCCGAACGAGTGGCGCGCGCACGTGGCGGGCATCCGCAATATGGTCCTCTCGGTCGCGTTCATTCTGACGGCGCTGATCAGCGGCTACATCCTCAATCATTATCCATTTCCGCTCGGTTACCAGATCGTATTCGCAATCGGCTTCATCGGCGCTGCCATGAGCAGTCTGCACCTGTACTTCGTCCGACCGCTGGCGAAGGATTGGCCCGCGTCGACTGCGGCTGCGCCTTCCAAGCGCGCCACACAATCTCCGCGGGCCCGGCACGCCATCCCGCCAGCACGAAGCTGGCGGGGCAGCCTGCGCCTGGATATTTGGAAGACGCACTACCGCAGGCATCTGCTTGTCCTGTTCGGATTTCATCTCACGCAGTTCCTGGCCATTCCCCTATTTTCGTTGTACATGGTCAGGGTGCTTCACCTCACCGATAATCACATCGGCGTCGGCACGGCGTTGTTTTATTTGACCGTCCTGCTCGGCTCCTCGCGGCTGACGAACCTCGTCGGTCGGCTGGGACACAAGGCCGTGACCGGCTGGGGCGTGATCGGCATGGGCTTATACCCGCTTATCATGGCGACTTCGGTGAGTGTCTGGCAGTATTACCTGATCTCGATCCTCGGCGGCCTGATGTGGGCGTTCGTGGGCGGCGCCTACGCAAACTACCTGCTCGAGCATACGCCTGACGGCGATCGGCCGTCGCATCTCGCCTGGTATAACGTGGTGCTCAACGCCGCGGTCCTGATCGGTTCACTGGCCGGGCCAGCGCTGGGAAGCTCGATCGGCCTGGCCCCCGCGCTGATGCTATTCGGAGTTCTGCGCATCGTCGCAGGAGTGGCGATCCTCAAGTGGGGTTAACTGCAATCCAAGCATGCGGGCAAAAGCCGGCCGTGGGTTCGTTCCAATTGGCAGTAAAATCATTTCGTGGCTGAAGACATCAAGATCCTCTCCACCAATCGCAAGGTTGGGTTTGAATATTTTTTGCTCGAAAAGTTCGAGGCCGGCATCTCGCTGCAGGGCAGCGAGATCAAATCGATGCGCGCCGGCCAGATGAGCCTGGCAGAGTCCTATGTGCGCGTGGATGCCAACGGGGCATGGCTGATGGATGCGCACATTGCCCCCTACGAGCCCGCCAATCGCTTCAACCACGATCCGGTGCGTCCGCGGCGCCTGCTGCTGCATAAGCGGCAGATCCGCGAACTGTGGACGAACGTCCGGCAAAAGGGCATGACGGTGGTGCCGATCCGCGTCTACCTGAAGAAGGGCCGCGCCAAGGTGGAGATCGCCCTGGCACGCGGCAAGAAAGCTTACGATAAGCGCGCGACCATCGCGAAGCGCGATCAGGCGCGCGAAGCCGAACGCGAAACCAGGGTGCGGTAGATTCGATCCATGGCCGCATCCACGCTCGGCACGATCAACCTGCTACCGGACGCGGAAAAACGTGCCATCTATTCCCGCTACGTCCCCCCTGAGTTAATCGAGCGCTTTCATCTACCTGAGTTGAATTCTCCGGAGGGCGAAGCGCTGCTCAAGCTGCATTTTCCGCCCGGCTCGAGCGATCT
>DASXQN010000528.1:0-6896 GCA_036507155.1 Anaerolineales bacterium | reverse complement strand
AAGGTTGTGGCTGTCGACAAGATCCCGCCGGGCTGGCGGATGCTGGATGTCGGCCCCAAATCCATCGAAGCCTTCAAGAACGCACTAAAGGGCGCGCGCCTCATCGTCTGGAACGGCCCCATGGGCGTTTTCGAAATGCCGAAATTTGCGGACGGCACATTTGCCGTGGCGAAACTGCTGGCGGAGTCCGGCGCGACGACCGTGATCGGCGGCGGCGACAGCGCCAGCGCGGTCAAGCAGGCCGGCCTTGCTGACAGGATGACGCACGTTTCGACGGGCGGAGGTGCGACCCTGGAGTTCCTGGAAGGCAAGGAACTGCCGGGCGTTGCAGCGCTGTTGGACAAGTAGCCCGCCGGTAACCAGATTCAATCTGCCTCGGCTATAATCAGAAACATTAAGAAGTGCCGGTACAAGAAGAAACAACGCATGACCCGTAAGGGCCGTGTCTTGCTCGCGGAAGGAACCCATCATGTCGTTCAATGTCGGTGAATCGGTCGGCCCCTATCGCATCATTGAGCAGTTGGGGCAGGGCGGCATGGCCACCGTTTACAAGGCCTACCACGCCTCCCTCGACCGCTACGTAGCCATCAAGGTGCTGCATCCGGCTTTCAACCAGGACCAAAGCTTCGAGGCGCGGTTCCAGCGCGAAGCGCGCGTCGTCGCCAAGTTGGAACATCCGCACATCGTGCCGGTCTACGATTACGCTGAGCAGGACCACCGGCCTTATCTGGTGATGAAGTTCATCGAGGGGGACACGCTCAAAGCCCGCCTGGCGCGCGGCCCGCTGACAGCCGAGGAGATCAACAAGGTGGTCGAAACCATCGGCCCGGCGCTGGCCTACGCCCACAAGCAGGGTATCCTGCATCGCGACATCAAGCCATCCAATGTATTGATCGCTCCGGATGGAGACATGTATCTGGCCGATTTCGGCCTGGCGCGCATCGCGCAAGCCGGTGAATCCACGATGTCGTCCGACTCCATCATGGGAACGCCGCAGTACATCTCGCCGGAACAGGCGATGGGCAAAAAGGACCTGGACGAGGGCACGGACATTTATTCGTTCGCCGTCATGCTGTATGAGCTGGTGGTCGGACAGGTGCCGTTCAACGCCGACACGCCGTTCTCGATAATTCACGACCACATTTACTCGCCGCTGCCCATCCCGCGCGACATCAATCCGAAGGTACCGGAGACGGTCCAGCGCGTGCTGCTCAAGGCACTCTCGAAAGAGCGCGCCGATCGGTACAAGACAGTCACCGAGATGCTCAAGGCGTTCAAGGACGCGTGGGCGGCCGCGGGCGTCCCAATGCAGGGCACCGGGCTGACCCTCCCGAAGCCGGTCCCGAAGCCCGCTATCCCAGCCGTGGCTCCGCCGCTCGCGGAAGGAAAGACCGTCGCAGCCAAGAAGCAACCCGGAAAGAAGACCTCGCCCTGGATCTGGGTGGGCGGAATCTTCGGGTTGCTCCTGCTATGCGGAATCGGATTCGTGGTGCTGCGCGCAGCCGGGTTGTTCGGAGCGCCCGCGGCACCCGAGGCGACGCACACACCGGCAGCCCCGCCGACGCACGCCGCGACGCTCGAACCGGTCTTGCCGGGCCCGACGGCTGCCCCGCCGACTCCCACTGCGGTTTCGCCGGAGATCGCAGCCGCGCTTGCACAGGTCGAGCAAAATCCCAACGACCCCGAAGCGCACCTGGATCTCTCGCTCGCCTACTGGGATGCGCACATGACGCGCCCGTCGCTCGAATCGCTCAACATGGCCGCAAACCTGGCTGGTCAGGACCGCGATTTCTTTCTCAGAGCCGCCTCGGATTTCGCCGGCCGCGAGGCATGGATCGCGACCGCAGCCATGTACCTGCGCGCAGTGCGCACCTTTGGGCCCGGTCAGAATGTCCCGGACGAGATCACCGAAGGATTTCACGAGGCCGTCTACAATGCGGCCGCGGCGCCAGACCTGCCCTTGTATCTTCCGTTCGATTCGATCGAGCGCACTGACCAGCCGATCGGCCTGATCGCCCGCAGCCGGTGGGCTCTGCATAACGGAGTCCTTGCGGATGGCCGCTTTGCGCTCAATCAGGTGAAGCGCTTGAAACCGAATTTTCCCGAAGCGACCCTGCTGGAGGCCGAGTTCGATATGAAGGACGGCCGGTTTGCGGAGGCTCGGCAATTACTCACCATCCTTAGCGCGGATCTCAGCAATCCCGATTGGATCCGCGTCATGGCTGAAAAATTCCTCAATCAGATCCCGCAATAATTCATGCGCATCCCATTCGTTGCAGGCAACTGGAAGATGAACGGCACCGTGGCGCAGGCGCGTGAGCTGGTATTCGATATGAATGCGGGGTTGCGCGGGATCGCAGGCGTGGAGAAGGTGTTATGCCCGCCGTATCCAACTCTCGTGGCAGTCTCCGCGCTGCTCGAGGGCACGGATATCGGTCTTGGGGGCCAGAACATGCACTGGGAGGATAAGGGCGCGTTCACCGGAGAGGTGTCCGCCCGCATGCTCAAGGAATTTTGCGCCTACGTGATCCTCGGCCACTCCGAGCGCCGCACGCATTTCTGCGAAACGGATGCGACGGTCAATCGTAAAGTGCGCGCTGCCGCGGCGGCCGAGCTCACGCCGATCGTGTGCGTCGGCGAGACTCTCGAGCAGTACGAAGCAGGCCAAACTGCGCAAGTGGTGGGGCGGCAGATGCGCGATGGGTTGGCGGGTGTGGATCCGGCCTTTGCATCACGGTTGGTGATCGCCTACGAGCCCGTCTGGGCGATCGGCACAGGGAAGGCCTCCAGTGGCCCCAACGCGAACGCGGTGATCAAGGATGTGATCCGTGCCGCGCTGGCAGAGTCGTTCGGTCCGCAGAGCGCGCAATCCATCCGCGTGCTGTACGGCGGTTCCGTCACAGCCGCAAACTCAGCCGAGTTCTTCGGTCAGCCCGATATCGACGGCGCGCTCGTCGGCGGCGCCAGCCTTAAAGTGGACGAGTTTATCGCGATCACGCGGGCGGCGGCCGGCTAACGCTTTCTGACCGTGTTGTCTTCATTCGACGGGGTTTTCTGGTTCGTGGTCGTGCTACTGCCGCTGGTGTTTCTCCAGCGGTTTTTGCATCGCGAGATCCAGGCCGTCTTTCTCATCCTCACGCGCAACCCCGCGCTGACCGTCGGACTTTTTTCGATCCTGTTCTTTCCCGGCGTATTACTGCATGAATTGAGCCACTACCTGATGGCAAGAGTGCTGGGCGTGCAAACCGGTGGCTTCTCCATTTTCCCGCAGGCTACGCCCGAAGGCCGCTTGCAGCTCGGCTACGTGGAGACGGTGCGCACAGACCTGGCGCGCGACGCGTTGATCGGCGCCGCGCCGGTGGTCACCGGCGGACTGTTCGTCGCCTATGCGGCGATCCATCATCTGCAGCTGATGTCTCTCTGGGAGGTACTGCGCAGCGCGCAGTTCGACCTGTTTTGGCAGACGCTGGCCGCGCTGCCACAGACGCAGGATTTCCCGCTCTGGTTCTATCTGACCTTCGCGATCAGCAGCACGATGCTGCCCTCCGACTCGGACCGTCACGCCTGGCTGCCGCTCGGGCTGCTGGCTGGTGTACTCGTGGCATTAGCGGCGCTGGCTGGGGCAGGCGCGTGGATGCTGAGCTATCTGGCGCCTCCGCTGAACAATTTCCTGCGAGCGGCCGCCACGTTGCTCGGGCTGAGCGCCGCTGTGCATCTTGCATTTGTCCTGCCTATTTTCCTCATGCACCGGCTGCTCACGCAGATCACGGGCGTGGATATTCGTTAGCGGTGGATCGTACTATTCGCAGAGACTGCCATCATATGTTCCAGCGGCAGTTGCACTGCCGCTGATTGCTAAAACCGACCGCTTCGACTGCGCTCCCTTCGGTCGCTCCGCTCAGCGCGAGAATTTGGAGAACGAAATCGCAGCATTCGCTGGCTATGATTGGGGCATGTGGGCTTTGCTGTTAAATTTCCGCCAGGCGGCCCTGTATAACCAGTCCCCATCGGCATTCGCAGGCACGGCTTCCACCCGTGCAAGCCAATCGGCTTCCGCCGCGGCCGCGCGCGCGTAGCAGCTGGCTGCGTAGTCGGCGCGTTCCTTGGGGGGGGCCGCCGCGATCTTCAGCGCGCCTTCAACGAACTCGGCCTCCAGCGTGTCGCGCTCCTGTGCATAGGCGGGGAAGCGCGCGCCGTAATCCGCCACAACAGCCCGGTGCAAGCGCTCATGCTGCCAGTACAGGCTGCGCGTATCGTACACATTGGTGGGCGCGGGCCCGCTGTCCGGCAGCGCAGCGTCCGGCCAGACGGGTTTGAAAAGGCTTGTGCACGGCGCGGAGGTCCCGGTGAAGAACACGGTCGGATGCCCGCGCTGCAGATGGAAGACCATCGACGAGGTACTCTGGCTGTCGCGCACCGGCCCGAAGCCGGCGTGCATGCAGACGTCTTCGGTGAACAACCCATGCTGCGGCTCCCAGGCGGCGGCGCCAGCCGCCGTGTGCGTGCGCAGTGTCTTCATCATGTCCCGCACTGTAACGCGGCCGTGCCTGCCGCGCAGCGCGTCTGCCGTACAGGTGCGCCGCACGCGGCCGCGCGCGAAGGTGGTATAGATCAGATCGGAGTAATCCCTGGCGAAGTCGAACTCGGCGTCGGATTTTGCCCAGCCATTCCGCACCGCGTGTTCGGCGAGATCGTCCGATGCCAGATCCCAGTCGTGCTGGATGCTCAGGCAGTTGGAGATCGAGTAGATGTCATTCACGCGCTTGGCTGCATAGCGCTCGCCGACGGTTTCGAGCACCCAGGCGTCATCGGGATCCGCGATGATGTAACTGTTGTGGTAGTAAAGCTTGCCCGTGGCCACACAGTTGCCTCCCTGCCCGTACTGCTCCAACAATTCAACGATCACGCTCACGGCTTCGCGGGCCGACGCGGCGCGTTCGAGTCCCAGCCGCAGAAGGTCCATGCCGAGCAGTTTCCCGGTTTTCTCCGCCGGGATCCGGCTGAAGATCGCTTCATTGCCGATCGCCACGCCGTGGTCGTTTATCCCGATCTCTGCGCCCCACATCCAGTAGGGCTTTGAGAGCAGGACGGCATGCGTATGAGGAACCTGAGGGATCTCGATATAGGTGCAGCGCAGGGAACTCCGGGCGGGGTGACCCGCAGCAGGTACGAACAGCAGATGCTGGCCCTCGTTGGGGGGCCGATCTGAATTCTTGGCCAGGATCGTCACGCCGTCGGCCGTGGTGTTCTTCAAAGCAACAAATGAGTCACACATCAGTTTCTCCTTTTCTCTGCAGACACTGAAGGCTTCTTCGCTCTCTCAAATTCTATGCCATTTTCTTCCAACGCGTGATCAGCATTTTCATCCGGATTCTCACGCGGCTGTCGGCGCCGCCGATCGCCCAGGCTGAGCGTGCGGACTGCAGGGTCGGGTCGTCCAGCCCGTTGAAATCCTCCCATTCGTCGGCGATGTACTCCTGCATCTCGTTCGGTGTATCCCAGTAATATAGAAACGGGAAATACTCTTCGCGTTCGCGCTCGAAGCGGCGCTCCGCTGCGATCTGTTCCACGGCGTGGTTGGCGGCTCTATCGCTGGATAGCGCGAAGTCATAATCCAGCAGCCGGCCGACCTCGCGGGACTCGCGGGCTGAGCTGACCTCCACCGGCCAACGATCATCCAGCGGCCGCAGATCGACCAGGATGCCGTTCGGCGCCATGACCCGGTGAACTTCGCGCAGGGCATGGACCATGCCCTCATGAGAGATACATCAGAGCGACCAGGCCAGCACGGCCAGGTCGAACTTCTCCTTCACGAACGGCAGGTGGATCGAATCGGCGCGCACGAAGCGCGTCGTCCCGGCCAGATCCGACGGGCGATCGATCGTCGCCAATCGCAGATCCTGCGCCTCCAGGTCGATGGCCGTGACGCTCAGGGCTTTGCGTGCGTACTGCCAGGTCAGTCGTCCGTCCCCGCAGCCGATCTCGAGAACGCGGCGGCCGGTGAAGTCGACGAACGTATGCAGCCTCTTGGTTTCATTCCCTTCAGGATCTTTTTGGACCATTGGACCTCGATGCGACCCTGCGTCGTTCAGGCGACATGCAGCACCTTCGCGCCGCGTATTTTTCCCTGGCGCAACTCCACGAGCGCGCGGTTGGCGTGCTCCAGCGGGTATTCTTGAAACTCGGGACGGATACCCGCATCGGCCGCGAGCTGCAGAAACTCGCGCACATCCTGGCGCGTCACATTCGCCACGCTCTTAATCTCTTTTTCCATCCATAGCTGCGACGCATAATCGAGCTGCATCAGCAGGGACTTGTCCGCCTCCTCTTTTCGGATGCCGTTGATCACCAGCCGACCGCCGGGCTTCAGGTGCTTGAGCGCCTCCAGGCCGGGACCCCAGGCAGGGGTTGTGTCGATGACGGCGTCCATCCGCTCGGGCGGTTCCGTGTCGATCTCCCCGGTCCAGTCCGCGCCGATGGAAGCCGCGAATTCGCGCTCGGCCGGATTGCGCGTGAAGACAAATACCGGGGAGTGGGGAAAGCGCGCCTTGGACATCTTGAGGGTCAGATGCCCGGAGCCGCCGAAGCCGGCCAGGCCGAGACACTGCCCGTCCTGCAGATTTGTCAGCCGCAACGAACGGTACCCAATTGCGCCTGCGCACAAAAGCGGCGCGGCTTCCGAGTCGGTGAACGCATCCGGGATCGGGTGCGCAAAGTCCGCGCGGACTTTCATGTATTCCGCGTAGCCGCCATTCGCATCCCGTCCCGTGGCCTCAAAGCGCTCGCACAAGTTTTCCCTCGCTGTCTTGCAGAACTCACATTCTCCGCAAGCCGAGTAGATCCATGCTACGCCGACTCTGGTGCCGGCGCTGATTTCCGATGCTGCTTCTGCTCCG
>DASXQN010000527.1:0-2921 GCA_036507155.1 Anaerolineales bacterium | reverse complement strand
TTACCGTTATTCTCCGCAGAATCATAATCTACCGACACGTTGTAGTAGCCGCTCGTATCGATGCTGAGCTGAACGAATTTCGTGGTATCGATCGAGCTCGGCCAGCCGGTCACTTCCAACACAGTTCCAGTCCCGGTGGGGGGAGTACTGATGCCGGCCCCGCCCGAGGTAAACGAAGGCGTGCCGACGACGTTGTCAGTCGACGGCGCTGTTGAGCCACCAGTGGAGAACGTCCAGGCCGCCATCGTGACCTGCGTGCATGCGTTCGGGTCGATGACGTTGAAAATGCGGGAGGAGGTGGCGAAATCGTTATTGTAGTGATAGCTGGAGCCGGAGAAGTCGTAGATCAATGTATTCAACGTGCCGCTGGAGGCGGACGTGGCGATGATGGTAACGCTGTACGTCAGCGTAATGTCGCCGCCGTCCTTGCCCACGCCTGAACAGGAGCGATAGGTGCCGCTGGTGGTGTCGTTGTCCCAGCCGCAGGCGTCTGAGTAGAGCTTGGTCAGGTAGTTCGCGTCGGCGCCGCTGTGCGCGGTATAGGTGGCGGCAACGCTGTTAACCAGGAATATGGTATTCGGGAAGTTAATGAATGTCTCGATCTGTTCATATCCGTTGGTGGCCGTGCTGCCGATCAACTCGATCGTGTAGGTCTGTCCGATGTTCAAGTTCATCGTCCCGCCCGCAGGGATGGAGACACCGTCCAGCTTGACGTCCGTCACCGAGTTGCGATTTTGCGAGACCAGATGCTCAACGTAAATCTCGCGGTTGGCCGGGGTGGATGCGGATAGCGGGCCATCCGCCGTCACCGTAATATGGTAGTCGCGCGAGGTATCATACGCCGAAGCATTGCGGGTGATCGTGACTTCAAAATAGAAATCATGGCAAGCGCCGCTGGCAAGACTCGAGAGTGTGATGGGGTCCAGTGAGCCGGGACGCAGATCGATATATGTTGCGGCAGAATCCCACACAAAGTCCGCTGAGAGATTCGTTGCGGCCACATCCCCCGTATTGCAGACCCGCGCGCCGACCGGAAAGTTGTTCGGCCCGACGTTCACGTTGTTGCTATCCAGGCCGATCACGTTCCACGTGATCGGCGTGATCGTGAGGCTCGCCGCGGCATATGCCGATCCTGGCATCCCCAATGCTGATGCAAGCACGCTCAAAAGCACCAGCGGTGTTAGCCACAGGCGAACGACGGACCGAAAACGATAATTCATGCTTGCCTCCACGATCTCGAGCATAAATGCATAAAGACCAAAATTCAAAAATAAGACGAAATCGACCCCTGGGCAGTCGGTTTCGTCATCGCTTTCTGAGCCCGTACGCGAAAAGGGGAGGCGGCCAAGGAAAGTACCGGATACTCTCAGCCGTATCCCCTGAAAAACTTGCAGATTTAATGTAATTCTAAGGGTCATTTCCCGCCCGGTCAATGGTGACTTGATGATCGGTTGGTTGCAATCTCGTCTCAGAGTCCGTAGCCATGCCAATCCTGGCCCGAATATCCCACCCTGCCCTGTCGGGCTATCTGCCGCGCGGCATTCACGCCTTCAGTCTTCCGGGCGAGCTCCTTTGCGCGGGTGATAAAATCATCTCATGCTGCCAGACTTCCGCGTCCGCCAACGCGACTACCTGCTCGAAATCTCGCGCGCCCTCACCCAGGAACTCGACTTGGAGAAGCTGCTGGCGCGCATTTTGCGCATTTCGATCGAGATGCTTGCCGGCCAGGCCGGCATCATCGCTCTGAAAGAGCAGGAGGGCTGGCGCGTGGCGGCCGCCCACGGCATCCCGGCGGCGTTCCTCAGCTACGTCACCCCTTTGCTTGCCGAAGAGAACGTGCGCGAACTGGACGTGCGGGAGCTCAACCGGATGCTGAAGGACCTGACCTACACTGCCAGCATGGGCCTGCTAAATGGGACGGGCCTGCCGCTGGCGGCGCACGGCCAGGTCATCGGCGTGATTTTCATTTTTCGTAATTATCCGGACGTGTTCACGCCCAACGATCGCGTGCTCCTGCAGTCGTTCGCGGACCAAGCCGCCATCGCGGTCTACAACGCGCAGCTCTACGGTCAGGTCTCCTACGAGAAGCAGCGGCTGGACGCGTTGCTCGATTCCGCGGCGGACGGCATCCTGATCTTCACCGCAGACCACATGGTCGAGCGCGTCAACGCGGCTTTCGAAAAACTGTACGGCAAGCCGCGCGCACAGATCGTCGGGCGCAAGCACGAGCAGATCATCCGCTGGGCGCAGGATCCGCACGGCACCACGCTCGAGAGCGCCGAAGCCGACGGCTGGCCGCACACGCCGAACGCAACGTTGTACGTCGAGGGCGATCTCGAACGTCCGCTCCCGCCGCCTTTGCCGGTCGGAGTGACCTACGCCCCGCTGTTGTCCTCCGAAGGGAGGCTGCGCAATATCATCGTCTCGGTGCGCGACATCACGCACTTCCGCAACGCGGAAGAGCTCAAATCAACATTCATCTCGATCGTCAGCCACGAGCTGCGCACGCCGGTGACGCTCATCAAGGGCTATGCCTCCACCTTGCGCCGCGACGACGCCAAATGGGACCGCAGGACGATCAACGACTCGCTGCGCGTGATCGAGGAGGAAGCCGATCGTTTGTCCAACATGATCGATGACCTGCTGGATGCGTCGCGTTTGCAGGCCGGCGGTCTGTCACTCAGCCGGGCGGATGTCTCGCTGGCCGCGTTGGCCGCGCGCGTGGCCGAACGCTTCAAGAGTCAAACCAAGAAGCACAAGCTGATCAGCGAGTTCCCGAATGATTTCCCGGTCATCCTGGCGGACGAAACGCGCCTCGAGCAGGTCCTGGAAAACCTGGTATCCAACGCGCTCAAATATGCACCGAAGGGCGAGATCAAGATCAGCGGGACGACGCTCGCGGAGCAGGTCATCCTGTGCGT
>DASXQN010000526.1:0-10561 GCA_036507155.1 Anaerolineales bacterium | reverse complement strand
TTCTAGCTTGTGATCAGGAATACCCTTCATGAATTCTCGAAGTGCGGCCTTCCTGGCCTCAATAGTTGGATAGGGATTTGAGCCCTCGAATGGATCGCCAAGCAAATCCGATCTCGAAAAAAACAATGTGCGGTTTTCGAGCATAGATACGAATTTGGTGAAGTCAAGGTATCTCCATATCCGCTGGTGCGGATTCTCCGGAGACGGAAAGGAAGGGTGTAGTTGATACATGGCCCCAAAAGTTGTCTGCCAAGCGGAAGCAGCGAGCGGCTCACTCTTCCTTCGGCGGCGCGGCGGGTCCATAATCCAGCACCTGCCGCACCTGCGTGGCTCCCTCGGGCGGGCCGACGATCTTCTTCACTTCCATCTGATCCATCAGCCGCGCGGCGCGCGTATACCCGATGCGCAGGCGCCGCTGCAGCATCGACACCGAGGCGCGGCCCTCACGGCGCACGATGTCGATCGCTTCACTGTATAGCGGATCCCCGTCCGTTTTTTGCACCGCGTCCCATAACGGCTGCTGCTTGAGCGGTACACCCGCCGGCACGCCGCCCTCACCCGGCATAGCACTGCCAGCCACGGCATACGGACTTACGCCCACCTGCGCGCGCCAGAACTCCACCAGTTTTTGAATTTCATGGTCCGACACGAACACACCCTGCAAACGCGCGGGGGAAGCCGCGTCCGGGGCCTGGTAGAGCATGTCGCCGCGTCCGAGCAGCCGCTCCGCGCCGGGCTGGTCCAGGATCACGCGGCTGTCCACGCCCGAGGCGACGGCGAACGCCACACGCGCCGGGAAGTTGGCCTTGATCAAGCCGGTCACCACGTCCACCGACGGGCGCTGCGTTGCCAATATCATGTGGATGCCGGTGGCGCGCGCCAGTTGCGCCAGGCGCGTGATCGTGCGCTCGGTCTCATCCGGGGCGATCATCATCAGGTCGGCCAGCTCGTCGATGATCATCACCAGGTTGGGCAGTTTCTTGCCGCCCTGCATCTGCATGCGGCCGTTGTAATCCGTGATGTTGCGCGCGCCGATCCTGGAAAAATCGTGGTAGCGCTTGTCCATCTCGCGCGTCATCCACTGCAGCGCGCCGATGACGCGCTCCATCTCCACCACCACCGGGTTGAGCAGGTGCGGGATGCCATTGTAACCGGTCAGCTCGACGCGCTTGGGGTCGATCAGCACCAGCTTCAATTCGTCCGGAGTGTTGTATAACAGAAAACTTGTGATGATGGCGTTGACGCACACCGACTTGCCCGAACCGGTCGTGCCGGCGATCAACAGGTGCGGCATCACTTCGAGATTGGCGGTGATGGGATGGCCGGCCACGTCCTGCCCGAGCGCAAAGCTGAGCGGCTTGCGGCTGCGCTGAAAGGCCTCGCTCTCCACCGCGTCGCGCAGCGAGACCAGCGCCATCTCGTCGTTCGGCACCTCGATGCCCACGTAACTGTGTCCCGGCACCGGGGCCTGGATGCGGATGCGCGGCGCGGCCAGCGCCAGCGCCAGGTCGTCGGATAGCGAGGCGATCTTGCTGACGCGCACGCGCGTCCGCCCGTTGCGCGTCTCGACGAAAAGCGGTTCGACGCCGAACTGGGTGATGGTCGGCCCCCGGCTGATCTCCACCACCTGGGCCGGAGCGCCGAACGAAGCCAGCGTCTCTTCGATCAGGCGTGCGCGTTGTTTGATAAAGTCGTCATTGATCGCCGGCGCGTTGCCCGCGTCAAGGATATCGCGCACCTGCGGCAGATTCCACTGGATGGCGGGCGGACCGATCGTGGTCACCGGAGCAGGCGGGAAATTCGGAGGACCCTCACCCCCTGCCCGTCTCCCAGTGGGAGAGGGGAGAGGGGGCCGGGGGGTGGGGGGTGAGGGCGACGGGATCGGCTTATACTCGCTCGCGGGAACGGGACCCCCCTCAGGCGCCGCGAGACTCGTCCGTTTCGCGAACGCCGCGCGCAGCCTGGCGACCAACGGTCCCAGCCAGCGGAACAAGTCCATGACCGAAATGTCGAGCGCCATCGCCAGGGCGAGGATGAACCAGGCGAACAGCGCGACGTAGGCGGCCGCGGGGCCGAGGCTGGCCCACAACAGCGTCTGAGAGAGGCTGCCCAAATATCCACCGCCCTGGCCGGCCAGCGCCACGCTTTCCGCGGCCGCGCTGAGCGAAGTCGAAGCGTCGAGCGAGGCAGCGGCCACGTGCATCAGCGTCAGCAGCCAGAAGAACAGCAGGACCGAGCCGGCGGCGCGTTCGACCGACAGCGGCGGGATGCGCTCGATCTTGCGAAAGACCAGCCACATGCCGAAGACGAGCAGGCCGATCGGCAGGATGTACACGCCCCAACCGAATAACTGCGTCAGAAAAAAAATAAAGCCGCCGACCAGCACGCTGCGATTGGCGGAGACCAGGCCGAGCAATATCAGCGCGCCGATGGAGGCCAGCGCCACACCGACGACGTCCAGCCGTCGCTCGGGGGAGAGCTGTTCCCACCACGAGAGCGCGGGCGGAGGCGGCGGCTGTTTGCGCGCGCGCGTGCTTTTCTTGCCGACGGTCTGCGGAAGCGGCCGGCCGGATTTCTTAACAGGTGCAGAGGGTTTGTTGATAGGCATCGGAATTGCAGATTGCTGATTGATGATCGTTGATTTGCGATGGCATTATAGCACAAATGGTCTGTTTACTATTTACAGGGTACTGCGTTGCTCTTTACACTGGGATTTTTATTTCCTGCCTTCTTCTTGGCCCCGCTAAAACTTGGAGATTGATGCAAGAAGCAGTAAGGTACAATTGTTCTGAATGACTAAGAACAAAAAAATTGTGTCATTCTGAGCTACCCTTCGCGGAGTTTACACTGAGCGGAGCGAATGTGCTCAGGGTGACACATTGAGTCTATGCTTGTCATCCGCAGTTTACCCCTGCCCACTCTTCATTAAGGATTGATTGTGTTTGAAATCTTATTCCTCGGCACATCCGCCTCCGCACCCTCTGCCAAGCGCGGGCTCTCGGGGCAGATCGTTTCCCACAACGAATATCGCTTCCTGATCGACTGCGGCGAGGGCACGCAGCGCCAGATCCTGCAGTCGGGCACCGGCTTCAAACGCCTGACGCGCGTCCTGCTGACGCACGGGCACCTCGACCATATCCTGGGCCTGGGCGGACTGCTGTCGACGTTCCTGCGCTGGGAGGCGATCGAGGAGCTGGAGATCTTCGGCGGGCGCAGCACGCTCGAGCGCGTGCACGACCTGTTATACGGCGTGGTACTGCGCGGCAACCAGCCGCCGATGCCGCTGCACCTGAACGAGATCAAGGCGGGGACCTTCTTCGAAGCCGACGACTTCAGCGTGCGTGCCATCCCGGTATCGCACCGCGGTCCGGATTGCCTCGGTTTTGTGTTCGAGACGAAGCCGCGGCGGCCGTTCCTGGCGGAAAAAGCCGACGCGCTGGGCGTGCCGTTCGGGCCCGAGCGCCGGGACCTGGTGACCGGGACGAGCGTGACCCTGCCTGACGGCAAGCGCGTCACCCCGGACGAGGTGCTGGGTCCGCTCGAACGCGGCACCAAGTTCGTCGTGGTCGGCGACGCGGGCCGCACGGACGATCTCGTCGAGGCCTGCCGCGACGCGGACGGGCTGGTGATCGAATCCACCTACCTCAGCAGCGAAGCGGACATGGCGAAGCAGTTTTCGCATCTGACGGCGCGCCAGGCGGCCGAGTTGGCCGTCAAGGCCGGGGTGAAGAAGCTAATCCTCACGCACATCTCGCGGCGTTATCGCGAGAAGGACGTGCTGCTCGACGCGGTGGCGGTCTTCCCGAACACGTCGGTGGCGCGGGATTTCGATACGTTTCAGATCAAACGCGCGGAGAGTTAAACTCGAAGGACATTAAACACTAAGGACACTAAGGGGCACAAAGGAAAAATCCTTCGTGTCCTTCGTGTCCTTTGTGTTTAAGCCTTGGTTTTTCCGTTCTACCTTCGCGTCCTTCGTGCCCTTCGTGTTTTAGCTTTCGTTTTTCCGTTCTGCCTTTGTGTCCTTCGTGTCCTTCGTGTTTAAGTTTTCCCTAATTTGCGTCGCTGGTCATGATGAACAACGGGGTCATTTCGAAGCTTTCGAACTTCGGCCGCAGACGATCCTTGTTGTAAAAGCGTTCCACGTTGACGGTCTTTTTCGTGCTGGTGACGATATCGATCGGGATGTTGTCATAGCGGCCGTTCTTCAACACAACCAATCGTCCGTGCACCCGCTTCAGAACCAGGTCGAGCGCCAGGTTGCCGTACGCCATCGGGACGATCGAATCGATCGCGTCCGGATCGCCGCAGCGGACGAGATAGGCCAGTTTTTGGGTAACGGTGTCCACGGCGCGGCCGTTGTTATGACCGGCGGTCAGTTCCTTCAGCCGCGCGGACACCAGGTCCCCGATGCCGCCCAACTTCGCATGCCCGAAGGCATCCGTGGTCTTATCGGCAAAAACCATTTCGCCGCCTTCGAACATGGCGCCCTCCGAGACCAGCACGACCGCGTAGCGGCTGGGGTTATGAGAGCGGTCATACATCAGCAGCTCCGCCAGCCGTTCAATATCGAACTTGAATTCGGGGATCACACAGCGATGCGCCGCGCCGGCCATGGTGGGCAGCATGGCGGTAAAGCCGGCGTAGCGCCCGAAGACCTCCAGCACCATCAACCGCTCATGTGAGCCGGCCACCGTGCGCAGACTGTTGGCCAGCTCGATCGTGCGCGTGATGCACGTGCTGAAGCCCACGCAGTAATCCGTGCCGGGCACATCGTTGTCCATCGTTTTCGGGATGGCCACGATCTTCATGCCTTCCTGATACATGCGCACGGCGTAGCTGAGCGTGTCGTCGCCGCCGATCGGGATGAGCGTGTCGATGCCGAGGAAGTCCAGCGTCTTGAGCACCTCCGGCGTCACGTCGTTGACGTCTTCCTTATATTTGTCCCAAAGCGACTCGGGCAGCCGGTCCTGTTTGATCCTGGACGGATTCGTGCGCGAGGTGTGCAGGAAAGTCCCGCCGGTGCGCCCCGCCTTGTTGACGATCTCCTCGGTCAGCACCTGGAAGTTGTTGCTGTTGTCCGCTTGCGGGTCGCGGATCGTGTCCACCAGCCCGGCCCAGCCGCGGCGGATGCCGATGACGCGGTAGCCCTCGCGCAGGGCCCGGATGGTCACGGCCCGGATCGCGGGGTTGAGACCGGGCACGTCGCCGCCGCCCGTCAGAATTCCAATTGCGCCTTTATGTTGCGTAGCCATTTTGTGCCTCACCTGCTTTGATTGACGTTGTGTAGCTTGTTAATCGTTTATTGTACAACCCTGCCTGCCGCAGGGAGGCACGGCGGTTTAAGGTACAATTGCGCCTGCGATCCTGACAAAACAGGGGATTCGCGGCCTGATTCTCATGACTTCAAAACCTTTTACCATCGGTGTGCTCTCCTCGGGCGGTGACGCCCCGGGGATGAACGCCGCCATTCGCTCGGTCGTCCGCGCCGCGATGTCGAAAGACGCCAGCGTGCTGGGCATCCTGAACGGCTTCGAGGGCCTGATCAACGGCGAATTCCGTCCGCTGGGCGCGCGCGACGTGGGCGGGATCATGCAGCGCGGCGGAACGATCCTGCAAACGCGCCGCAGCGAGCGCTTCCGCGACGCCAAGGGACAGCGCGAGGCCATCCGCCGCATGAACGAGGCGGGCATGGACGGCCTGATCGTGATCGGCGGGGACGGTTCGCTGCGCGGCGCGCACCTTCTGGCATCCCAGGGCATCAAGGTGGTCGGCGTGCCGGCCAGCATCGACAACGACATCTGGGGCAGCGACATGGCGATCGGCGTCGACACGGCACTCAACACGATCATGGAAGCCGTCGACAAATTGCGCGATACCGCTTCGTCTCACAGCCGGGCATTCCTGGTGGAGACGATGGGCCGCAATTCAGGATATCTGGCCGTCATGGCGGGGATCGTGTGCGGCGCCGAGATCGTGCTCATGCCGGAGGTCCCGACGAGCGTGGATGAAGTCGCCCGCGCCGTCGAAGATGCCTATCGCCGCGGCAAGAATCACGCCATCATCATGGTGGCCGAGGGCGCCAGCCTGCATACCACCGAATTGGCGCGCATGATCGATGAAATGGACGTGGGCTTCACGACGCGCGTCACCATCCTGGGTCACATCCAGCGCGGCGGCTCGCCCAGCGCGTTCGACCGTCTGCTAGCGGCGCGCATGGGCGTCAAGGCCGTGGAGGCGCTGCTGGACGGCCAGAGCGATATCATGGTCGGGTTGAAGGGCATGGGCGTGGTGACGATCCCATTAGATGAAGTGACCAGCAACTCGCGGTCAGCCGCGCAGGTTTATCACGAAATGGCGAAGATGCTCGCGCGGTAGCGCGAGACGTGTCAAGTGTACTGTGTCATGACACATGACATGGTTCACTCGGCAAGGGGGAGGAAGAATGCCGCTTATTTCAAAATTCGAGGATATTCATGCATGGCAAGAGGCGCGTAAGCTCGTAAACATGGTTTACAAGCTCAGTAGCTCAGGCAATCTGGCCAGGGATTTCGGGTTGCGCGATCAAATGCGTCGTGCTGCAGTCTCTGTGATGGCTAACATTGCAGAAGGATTCGACTGCGACTCGAATCGAGAATTTGCCCGTTTTCTTGGATATGCGCGTCGTTCAGCCGTGGAGGTCCAGTCGCTGCTTTATGCGTGTCTTGATACCGGGCAAATCACCGAATCACAATTTCGCGAACATTACGATCAGGCTAAGAAGACCAAAGCTCTGATCGGAGGTTTCAAACACGCCCTCAAGAAACCCACCTGACACATGAAACTTGACACGTTCTTCTTGACACGTGACACCTGACACTTGACACGCTCTTCTTGACACCTGACACGCTCTTATTCAAATCCAAGTAGGCTCCTCGTAAACCCCAAACACCTCTTTCATCACCGCGATAATCTCCCCCAGCGTCGCGTACGAGCGCACCGCGTCCATTAGATATGGCATCGTATTTTCGGTGCCTTCGCAGGCGATGCGAAGTTTATCGAGCGCCTGTCCTGTGCGGCCGTTATCGCGCGTCTTGCGCAGCTCGCCGAGACGGTTCACCTGCCGGTCGTAGCCCTGCGGGTCCATCTCGAGGATCGACACGGTGAGCGGCTTGTTCTCCGCATACGCGTTCACGCCCACGATCTTGCGCACGCCCTGGTCGATCTCGCGCTGGTAGCGGTAGGCCGCGTCCGAGATCTCGGATTGGAAGAAACCCTTCTCGATCGCCGGGATGACACCGCCCAGGTCTTCGATGCGGCGGAAGTAATCGTAGGCTTCCTTCTCGATGCGGTCGGTCTGCGCCTCGACGAAGAAGCTGCCTCCGAGCGGATCGACGGTGTTGGCCGCGCCCGACTCCTCGGCAATGATCTGCTGCGTGCGCAGCGCGATCGTGACTGCATGCTCGGACGGGAGCGCCAGCGCCTCGTCCAGCGAGTTGGTATGCAGAGACTGCGTGCCGCCCAGCACGGCAGCCAGGGCCTGCAGCGCGACGCGTACCACGTTGTTCTCCGGCTGTTGCGCGGTGAGCGACACGCCGGCGGTCTGCGTGTGGAAGCGCAGCAGCCAGGCGCGCGGATCCCTGGCCTTGAAGGTCTCGCGCATCTCACGCGCCCAAATGCGGCGGGCGGCGCGGTACTTGGCGATCTCCTCGAAGAAATCGTTGTGCGCGTTGAAGAAGAACGACAGGCGCGGCGCGAAGTCGTCCACGTCCATGCCGCGCGCGATGCCCCAGCGCACGTATTCCATGCCGTCGGCCAGCGTGAAGGCCAGTTCCTGCGCGGCGGTGGAGCCGGCTTCACGGATGTGATAGCCGCTGATCGAGATCGTGTTCCATTGCGGGACGTGCTGCGCGCCGTACTGCATCGTGTCCACCACCAGCCGCATGGACGGCTCGGGCGGAAAGATGAATTCCTTCTGCGCGATGAATTCCTTGAGGATGTCGTTCTGCGTGGTGCCGCGCAACTGGTCCGCGCGCACGCCCTGCTTTTCGGCCGCCGCCAGGTACATGGCCCAGATGATGGCGGCCGGCGAGTTGATCGTCATGCTGGTGGACACCTTGTCCAGCGGGATGCCGTCCAGCAGGATCTCCATGTCTTTCAATGAGGAGACCGCCACGCCGCATTTACCGAATTCACCCAGCGCCTCGGGCTGGTCCGTGTCGTAGCCCATCAATGTGGCGAGATCGAACGCGATCGAAAGGCCGGTCTGCCCCTGGCTGAGCAGATACTTGAAGCGCCCGTTGGTCTCTTCGGCGGTGCCGAAGCCGGCGAACATGCGCATGGTCCACAGTTTGCCGCGGTGCAGCGTCGGATGCACACCGCGCGTATAAGGGTATTCGCCCGGGAGACCGAGGTCCGCCGTGTAATCCAGATCCGCCACATCCAGCGGCGTGTACAGCCGCTCGATCCGTTCGGAGGAGGTGGTGATAAACTCCGCCTGTCGCTCGGGCTTGGAGGCCAGCGAGCGATGCAGCGTGGTTTCCTCCCATTTTTCGAGCGCCTGCTTTAATTCGCCAAGTTTGTTCTTATCGTACATGGCTGGTCTCCTTAAACAACGGGTGCCAGTGAGCTCGCCTGTTAACGAAATTATACTTTAGACCGTGGACGATGGACCATGGACCATTGCGCATCGTCCATGGTCCATAGTCCATGCTCCATCGTCCATGGTCCATTGTCCATCGTCCACGGTCCATCGTCCACGGTCCATCGTCCATGCTCCGCGGTCCATTCTGGTATACTATTTTTCATAGAAGAGTCACCTATGCCCCGCTTTGAAATCGATGTTGATCCATGTGACCACATCACCTCCGACGCGCTCGGCCAGCCCGGGCAGCGCGTCTTCTACATTCACGCCTGGCAGGATCAGCGCATCGTGACCGTCATCATCGAAAAGACGCAACTGCAATCGCTGGCGGTCGGCATCGAACAATTCCTGGCGCAGATCGGGCAGCAAAACCCGGACCTGCCGGAAGCCTCCGGCGATTACATCGAAGATAAGATGCACATCTCTCCGCCGGTCGAACCGCTCTTTCGCGTCGGCGAGATCGGCCTCGGCCACGACAAGGACCGCGACATGGTCGTGTTGTTCGTCAAGGAGCTGCTGGCCGAGGATGCCGATCCCGAGACGGCCGCGGTCGTCCGTTTCTGGGCCACGCGTTCGCAGGTGCGCGCCATGGCGCGCTGGGGCGTGGAGCTGGCCTCGCGCGGCCGGCCGGTCTGTCCGCAGTGTGGCCAACCCATGGAACCCGAAGGCCATTTCTGCCCGAAGAAGAACGGGCACAAGCACTAACCTTCAACGTTCAACCGTTCCGAAATGAACAAGACTCCCATCGATCTTCAACAAGCCCTCGAGTGCGGTGAGCTCGAACTCAAAGGCCAGTTCATGCTGGGCAGCAACTATACCTTTCTCGTCACGGTCAATCATGATGGACAGGAACTGCCCGCCGTCTACAAGCCCTCGCGGGGCGAGCAGCCGCTGTGGGACTTTCCGGAAAACACGCTGGCGAACCGCGAGGTGGCCGCGTACCTGGCCAGTGAGGCGCTAGGCTTTCATTTCGTCCCGCTGACGACGTTGCGCGCGGACGGTCCGCACGGCCCCGGTTCGATCCAGCAATACATCGACTACGATCCAGAATATCACTACTTCAACTTCACCGAAGAAGACAAGTCCCGCCTGCGCCCGGCCGTGCTGTTCGATCTGTTGATCAACAACGCGGACCGCAAGGCGGGCCATGTGCTGATCGAGAATGAAACCGGCAAGCTCTGGCTGATCGACCACGGAATTTGTTTTCACACCGAGGACAAACTGCGCACCGTTATCTGGGACTTCGCCGGACAGGCGATTCCAGATGATCTCCTCGCCCCTGTATCGTCTTTCGTCTCGCTTCTTTCCTCGACCTCGGACCTGCGCGCGTCCCTTCAGCCGTATCTCAGCCCGGGGGAGCTGACCGCCCTCCGGTCTCGCGCCGAGGCGCTGATCCGGTCGCGCGTCTTCCCGCGGCCGCCCCGCGACCGGCGCGTTACGCCCTGGCCGCCGCTGTAAATCCCTCCATCCCTTAACCGGTGAAGCTGCCGCCCGCCTCGTCGCGGGCGCGGTCCGCCAAGATCATCAAGCCATGCTGATGCGCGCAATGCGCGCAGCAATAGAACACGCCCTCAGCTTCCATGCCGTGACCGATGATCTGGACGCCGCAGTGCGCGCAGTGTGGCGCCAGCGCGTGGATGGCGCATTCGAAACTGTCGAATACATGGGTGGCGGCGCCCATGCGCACTTCAAAGGCCTTGTCGTAATCGTTGCCGCATACTTCGCAGGTGGCCATAATGCAACTCCTTGTTTAAGATGTGCGACGCATTTTGAAAATGCGTCGCACATATGGTTATTTTCTGCGCCGCGCGCCGGGGATTTTCTTGATGGCTTTTTCGCGCGCCGGTTTTTTCCGTGCCGGCGGCTCCGCAGACTCATCTTCAGCCGGCGGCCGGGCCTCGAAAATGTCGCCTTTCACTCGCACGGGCCGTGAGCCCA
>DASXQN010000525.1:0-9180 GCA_036507155.1 Anaerolineales bacterium | reverse complement strand
AGCGGATCTTTGTCGATATCCTCATCGACATCCGCCGCGTGGACGATCTTCGCCAGGCGCAGGAGGCCCGGGTCCTTCAGTTCGTACTTCAATATGATCGACTCGAACGAGCAGCGGCCATCCACGTGACCGAGTTCCGCGCCCGGCGTATCGAAAGGAATAGCGCCGGTTTCCTTTACGATCTTCTCGATCTGATTCTTCGGGGCGAACAGAAACTCGGCCTCGTTGTCGATGAAGCGGGTGATCAACCACGGACAGGCCACGCGGTCAACATGCACGTGGGAACGGGTAATCCATTGCATCGCAGTCTCCTTTTCGATCCGGCTTCATTATCATAAACAATCGGGCAGGCCTTCGTAGGCCCAGCCACCATTCTGCATTCATCAATCTGCACTTCCACTATCCGCCCAGCGCCTCGTTCAACCAGTCCAGGAAACCCTTCTCCTTGGGTTTGACCGTCGTGCCGAGCGTCCCGGCCAATTGCGTAAACAGCTCGCGCTGCTCCTTGGTTAATTTGGCGGGGATCTCCACGTTGATCAGCACCAACTGGTCGCCGCGGCCGGCGCGGCGCAGATGCGGCACGCCTTTGCCGCGCATGTGAAAGATCTTGCCGGGCTGCGTGCCCACCGGGATCTTGAGTTTCTCGTCCCCGTCCAGCGTGGGCACGGACACCTCGGCGCCGAGTACAGCCTGCGCGATATTGATATCCAGATTTAAGAGAACATCGTTCTCACGGCGCTTGAAGAATTTGTGCGGCCTCACATCCAGAAGGATGAAGAGATTTCCGTTCGGGCCGCCATTGACCCCGGGTCCGCCCTCGCCGGCCAGCCGGATCTGCGTACCGGCGTCCACGCCGGCCGGGATCTGCACCTTCTTGCGCACGGTCTTGCGCTCGAGGCCGGCTCCGCGGCACGTATGACATGGGGTTGCGATGATCTCGCCGCGGCCGTTGCAAACCGGGCAGGTGGTGGTTTGCACCATCGAGCCGAGGAAGGTCTGGCGCACCTGGCGAACTTCACCCTGTCCATCGCAGTGCTCACAGCGTGTGGGCGCGGTGCCGGGCTCTGCGCCGGAGCCGGCGCAGGTCGAACAGATCTCCTCGCGCTGGAACTCGACCTCCTTTTCCACACCGAAGACGGCCTCTTCGAAGGTCAGGCCAACCTGCATTTGCAAGTCACGGCCGCGACGCGCCGAGCGGCGGGATCGCCGTCCGGTGGAGAATCCAAAGCCGCCGAAGATCTCCTCGATCAGGTCGCTGAAGTCGACGGTGTAGTCGTGGAAGCCGCCCAGATCGCCGAGGCCGGCGCGGCCAAAGCGGTCGTAGCGGGCGCGCTTCTCGGAATCCGAGAGGACACCGTAGGCCTCGTTGACCTCTTTGAACTTGTCCTCGGCATCCGGTTCCTTGTTTACGTCTGGATGATGCTGTCGGGCCAACTTGCGAAAGGCAGCCTTGATCTCATCGTCGCTCGCGGCGCGCGCGACGCCCAGAACGTCGTAGTAATCGCGATTGCTCATGGTTATTTGATGTCATTGCGAGGAGCAAAGCGACGATCGCGAAGCATCCCGTAGGGAAGCAATCTCCGATTTAGGTTGAGATTGCTTCGTCGGGAAGAGCACCCTCCTCGCAATGACGGGACTATTCCTTAACTTCCCCGTCGATCACATCGCCGTCATCGGAGGACGAAGCGCCCGGCCCGGACGAAGCGCCGGTTTCGGGCTCCGCGGCGGGTTCGCCGGCCTGCGGCTCCTGATAAACCGCGGCGCCGATCTTTTGAATCGCCTGTCCGAGCGCCTCGGTGGTGGACTTGATGGCGGCCAGATCGTCGCCCTGGGCGGCTTTGCGCACCTCCGCCACTTTGGCCTCGATGTCGCTGCGAATCTCTGCCGGTACTTTATCCCCAAAATCCTTGACGGCCTTCTCGGCGGTATACGCCGTGTTATCAGCGTTGTTGCGCGCTTCGATCAGGTCTTTGCGCATGCGGTCTTCATCGGCATGTGCCTCGGCGTCCTTGCGCATCTTCTCGACCTCCGCCTCGCTCAATCCGGAGGAGGCCGTGATCGTGATGTTCTGGGTGCGGCCGGTGGCCTTGTCCTTCGCGGTGACTTTCAGGATGCCGTTGGCATCGATGTCGAAGATCACCTCGATCTGCGGGACGCCGCGCGGTGACGGCGGAATGCCGTCCAATACAAATTTTCCAAGCGACTTGTTGTCCGCCGCCATGGGGCGTTCGCCCTGCAGCACGTGGATCTCCACCTGCGTCTGGTTATCGGACGCGGTCGAGAAGACCTGGCTGCGGCGCGTCGGGATCGTGGTGTTGCGTTCGATCTGCGGGGTGGCGACGCTGCCCATCGTCTCGATAGCCAGCGTGAGCGGCGTGACGTCCAGCAGCAAGATATCCTTGACCTCGCCGCCGAGTACGCCCGCCTGAATGGCCGCGCCGACCGCCACGACCTCGTCCGGGTTGACGCCCTTGTGGGGCTCCTTGCCGAAGAACGCGCGCACCTTTTCCTGAATGGCCGGCATACGTGTCATGCCGCCGACCATGACGACTTCATTGATGTCGCCTGGATTTAATCCAGCGTCAGACAGGGCCGATTTCAGCGGAGCGATGGTGCGTTCCACCAGGTCACCCGTGAGTTGTTCGAGCTTGGCGCGCGTGAGCGTGATTACGAGGTGCTTCGGCCCGCTGGCATCCGCCGTCAGATACGGCAGGTTGATCTCGGTCTGCATGGTCGTGGAAAGCTCGATCTTGGCTTTCTCTGCGGCTTCCTTCAGGCGTTGCAGAGCCTGGCGGTCGGCTTGCAGGTCGATGCTGTTGTCCTTCTTGAATTCCGCGATCAGGTGATCCATGACGCGCTGATCGAAGTCGTCGCCGCCCAGGAAAGTATCGCCACTGGTCGAGCGGACCTGAAAAACGCCGTCGCCGACGTCCAGGATCGAAATGTCAAACGTGCCGCCGCCCAGGTCATAGACTGCGATGACTTCATTCTTCTTCTTGTCGAGGCCATACGCCAGAGAGGACGCAGTCGGTTCGTTGATGATCCGCAGCACTTCCAGGCCGGCGATCTTGCCCGCGTCCTTGGTGGCATTGCGTTGCGCATCGTTGAAATACGCCGGGACCGTAATGACCGCCTGCGTGACGGCTTCACCCAGATATGCCTCGGCATCGGTCTTGATCTTGGCGAGGATCATGGCCGAGACCTCGGGCGGGCTGTATTCCTTCCCGTCCAATGTCACGCGCACGTCGCCGTTCGGCGCGCTCGACACGGTATAGGGCACGCGCTTGCGCGTGCGCTCCACCTCGGGGTCATCTCCCTTGCGGCCCATGAAGCGTTTGATCGAGAAAACGGTGTTTTGCGGATTGGTGATGGCTTGATTGCGGGCGACGCGCCCGACCAGCCGCTCGTGATTCTTGTTGACCGCCACGACGGACGGCACCAGCCGCTCACCTTCGGCGGACGGAATGACGACGGGCTCACCGCCCTGCATTACCGCCGCGACAGAGTTGGTCGTGCCGAGGTCGATACCGATAATCTTGGGCATAATTAATTGCTCCTGTTTACTAATATGTCATTGCGAGCCTGCGGGAAGCAATCTCCTCTTCAGCCCGGAGATTGCCACGCGCCTGCGGCGCTCGCAATGACATCGATAATTATTGCGCCACGCGTACCAGGGCCGGCCGAAGGACGCGCTCGCCGAGCATATATCCGTTCTGGGCGACCGCGATCACGCAGCCGCTCTTCACTTCATCGCTGGGTTCATGCGTGATGGCCTCATGCAGATTCGGGTCGAACATCTTGCCTTCGGCCTCGATGCGTTTTACGCCCTCGGCCTCCAGAATGGAACGCAGCTTGTGCGTGATCAGCTCGATACCGCCCACCCAGGCTTCGTCGGCGGGACGGTTCTGCAATGCACGCTCCAGGTCGTCCAACACCGGCAGCGTCCGCTTGAGAATATCGCTCTTCATTGAAGCGTATACGGCCTCGTTGTCCCGGTCGAGCCGTTTTTTGTAATTCTGGAATTCAGCCTGCGCGCGCTGCCAGCCGTCCTTGTACTCGGCAGCCCTTACTTCGGCTTCTTCGAGACGCGCGATAAGTGCAGCCATCGGGTCGCTTTGATCGGCGGCCACCGCTTCAGCGGAGGTTTCGCTCGTGTCCTCGTTCTGAGATTCTTTCTCTTCATCATCGGTCATGCGTATTTCCTCTTACTTGGCTTCCCGTTCACCAGCAATGGTGTCGTTCACGAGATCACTGAGCAATCCGGCAACGTAACGGACGGTGGGAATGGCCTTCGCATATGACATGCGCATCGGGCCAAAAACACCCAGCGTACCGCTGGCGATCCCGGGCACGCCGTAACGCGCCAGCACCAGCGAACATTGACCCAGTTGCTCCCAGCCGCCCTCGCCGCCGATCAATACCTGCAGTCCGCCGATCGTGCTGTTGAGCGTCGTGCGTGCGATCAGGTCTTGCAGCGTGGAGCGTTCTTCGAAGAGCTTGAGGGCGCGGCGGGCCTCGTCCGACTCGGCGAATTCAGGTTCAGCCAGAAGATTCGTCTCGCCGTCAGTATAGATCTGGCCGGAGCCGCGCTCGCCGCTGCGCCGCATCTCCGCGCTGATCAGCATCAGGATGTCCTGGTCCAGCGCATCGGTGCGGATCGGCAGGGCCGCGATATCGTCGACGGTCAGCCCGGCCAGGGACCGGTTCAGGCGCGCAGCCGTCTGGCTGAGTCGCTCCTGGGTAACGGGTTCGGCCAGGGTCAGGATCTGCTGCGACACCTCGCCGCCGCCGAAGACAGTCACCATCAGGATCTGGCGTCCCTGTGTGGAGATCAATTCGACGTGCTTGAAGCGCGCCTGCGTGGCGTGCGGGGCGGTCACCATGGACACGCCCTGGGACTGGTTGGCGAGGACCGAAGCGGCCAACGTCATCCAGCCCTCCTGATCGGCGCGGGTCTGGTAGAACTGATGCGAGATCGTCTTCTGGATCGTTTCAGGCAGTTCGGCCTGATACATCATCTGGCTGACGAAGTAGCGATACCCTTCTTCGCTGGGAACGCGGCCGGCCGAAGTATAGGGCTGGCGCAGCAAACCCATATCGGTGAGCGCGGCCATCTCGTTTCGAATGGTGGCCGAGGACAAATCGAGATGATAGTGCTCGACCAGCCGCTTCGAGCCGACGGGTTGAGCGGTTTCGATATGATCACGGATGATCAGCAAAAGCAGGGTCTTCTGCCGCTCGGTAAGCTCGCTCATTTGTCTCTCTCAAGATTAGCACTCTCAAGGCGAGAGTGCTATTCCAGCGAGAATAATCATATCATGCGCAAAAGAGCGGCGTCAATAAGAGAAGTGTAAGAAAACCTCCCGCACTGTTTGTGTGGGAGGTTGCTGCCTACGGAGTGGTGGCGATCGGACGCCAGGCCGGGTCAAAGTCCGGGCTTGGATCGGCGGTCAGACGGGTGCGGGCCCCGCCGGTGACCGTCGTATAAAAGATATCTGTGTTTTCCGGATCTGCCTGGCCCTCATATACGAGCCAGAAGCCGTCGGCCGAGAAGCGCACGTTTTCGATCGGAAGCGGACCCAGATCCTGTTCAGTCCCAGTACCCGAACCGCGTTTTTCATATAGCATGCTCATGACCCAGGGTTGGGAGAACCCACCCGCGCGGCGCTCCGAGAAGAGCACGGCCTTGCCATCCAAAGACCAGGCCGGCAAATAATCCCAAAATGCCTGGCCATTTGCGGCGACCTGCTGGGGCGTCTGACCGAGATTGGTCATGACCCAAACCTGGTACGCGCCGACGCGTTTGACCGTGATGAGGATCTGATTTCCGAAGGGCGACCACATCGGCTGGCGCGCTTCCGCCTCAGTATCCGATCCGAAGTTCTGCGGGAAGGTCAGCCGCGTGACCTCTTGATCCGACAACTGCAGCACATACACCTGCATGTTGCCGTCGCGAATGGAGGTGAAGGCAATGCGAGTCCCATCCGGGGACCACGCAGGCTCGAAGTCCGCGCCCGGGACCGTCGTCAGTTGCGTCAGCTCGGTGCCGTCCGCGTTGATCATGAACAGGCTTGTATTTGCAGGCGGCGGCGCGGAAATGCCGAGGTTCCCCGTGCACGGCGAGACGAACACCAGCTTCTGCCCGTCCGGCGACCAGGACGGCTGGCATGCACCTTCCGGCATGTTGGTGAGAGGGAGCAGGATGTTTCCTGCGAGGTCGCTCAGATAGATCTGCGCAACGCCGGTTCGCATCGAGGCGAACGCGATCTGTCCAAAGCCACCGCCCTGCGGCGTGGCGAGAGGATCGGTTGTGGAGGTGGGCAAATTGGTGGCGGTTGCGATCGGACTGGGCGTCAGGGTCACGGTCGGGCTGCCGTCCGGGATGACGGGCACGATCGGTGCGGTCAAAGAATCGGGGTTAAGTGTTGGGGAAGGTACCGCGGTAGCGGTCGAGGTGGCAGGCGGAGGGAGGAAGGGCGCAAACATTGCGCGCGCGGAGACCGGCAGCAGGCCAGGCGAGAAGTACAGCGTTCCGGCCATTCCGAGGATCACTAATAATAGGAAGAGGATCAGGGCACGTTGGCGGCGCTTGCGCTGATCCTTCTTGCGCTTGCCCGGCGTGACGAACGGTTTTTCATCTTCCTGGACCATCAGCCCGTTCTTTTTCGGACCGATGGGCTGGCGCGGCTCGAGTGAAGTATCCGCTTCGCTGGTGTCCTTCTGCGGAACGATTTCCATCGGCGGCGGGGGAACGCTATAGCTGCCCGTCAACTGCTGCGTCCGGGATTTGGCACTGACCAGCGCCTTACGGAATTCCTCAGCGGTCTGGTAACGGTCGGTCGGATCGACCGCCATGGCTTTTTCGATGGCAGCCGAGATGCGCCGTGAGGTCTTGGGATTGCGTTTGCGCAGCGGCGTGAGCTGGGCATTCTCCATGGCGCGCGCCAGGCCGTCTTCGGGGATGATGCCGCAGACCGCGGCGTAGAGCGTGGCGCCGAGCGAATAGATGTCGGTGCGCGGGTCGGTGCGAGCGGTGCCGTATTGTTCAGGGGGAGAATAGCCGGGCGTCATGGCGCGCGCCCCGGTGGTGGTGACCTGCGCGCCCTGGACGACTTTCGCCAGGCCGAAGTCCACCAGATAGATGTGGCCCTCGGGTGTGATCTTGACGTTGCCGGGCTTGATATCGCGATGCAGGATGGACGGCTTGCGCGAGTGCAAGTATGTCAGCGCATCGCACATGGCCGCGCCGATCTGGATGGCGTCGTCCTCGGTGATCATGCCCATGCGCTCCATGCGTTGGCGCAGATCCTCGCCTTCGATGAAATCCATGACCAGGTACTGGCCCTGATCACCCACCACGAAATGGTCGGAGACGCGCGGCAGGTTCGGGTGCCGCAGGTTCGCCAGGATTACCGCCTCGAGGCGGAACTGGCGGGCGTATTCATCGGTTGTGAACAAGTTCTCTTTGAGGGCAACATCGACGGCCAGGTTCTCGTCGACGGCGCGATAAACAGACCCCATGCCCCCTTGGCCGAGGATCTCAACTATTCTGTAGCGTCGATGGAGAAGCGTGCCGCGTTCGAGAGTCATCCTTTGTCCACAAAAAAATTATTGCCCAAGGTAGGCCGGATTATAACAGAAGGGGCCACGGCAGCTTGAGCCGCCCAAAATTGAAACGAAATGACAATTAACGGCTGCGATTCCCGGCTGTCCGAGGTCGATCAGGCGCCTGAATGGCTCGGGTTTGACGGGCTCGCATGTTCAATGTACACTCAGCGCATGGCAAGGACATCCAAGAGCGCTCTCTTTCAGAATACGCCGGCCTGGGACTGGCCATCGGCCGCTCTGGTAGTCCTTTTGCTGCAGGTGGCCGCCGCGCGTCTGGTGATGACGAGCTGGACGCCTTTCCTGTACTTCACGCAAACCCTCGCGGCCCTCGGCACAGCCCTCGGATTGGCGCTGGCCTACAGCAAATACGACCGCCGCGCTGTGATCGGCCTGGTGATCGGCTACACCGCGCTGCTGGTCCCGTGGCAATTTTCCGGTGCTGTGGAAGCCCCGGTACCGTCTGTGGCGAAGATCATCCTCGTCGCAGGACGGTTGTGGTACGCGTTCACGGACTTCTTCGCCCGCCGGCCCGTGCAGGATCCGATCCTGTTCGTGGCCGTCATCGGGCTGGGTTTCTGGCTCATGGGTCTCTCGGCAGGCTTTTACTTCGTACGGCACGGCGGCTACCTGGCCGCGGTCGTCCCGGCCGGCATCGTCATGCTGATCCTGCAGGCCTATGATTATTTTGTCCCGGTGCGGATCTGGGCGCTCGGCGTCTACGTTTTCCTGGCACTGCTGCTTTTGGGCAGAATGTACTTCAGCCAGAACCGCGCCCTGTGGGATCAGCGCCGCGTATTCGTCACCTTCGAGGCCCGGCGCGACCTGATGAACAGCCTGGTAGTTGCAGCCACCATCGCCGTGCTGGCGGCGTGGACGCTGCCCACTTCGCTCTCGAACATCCAGTCTGCCGCCCAATCCTGGAACCGGCTGACGCGGCCGATGCGCGAGCGCTTCTCCAACGCGGTCAGCGCCCTCGAATCGCCCTACGGTGGAAACGGGCGAGGCGATTTCTACGGGGACAGCCTGCAGTTGAGTCGCAACGCGTCGCAAGGCGAGACGCTCGTGTTGATCGTGGACGCGCACGATGATGAACGCAATCCTCCGCCGCGTTATTACTGGCGCGGGCACATCTACAATTTTTATTCCAACGGCAGATGGTCCAACACTTCCGCGCGCAGCAGCGACTTCGCGCCGAACGCGGACGAGCTGACCCTGCCGGCCACCGCGCTCGAGCGCGAAGAAGTGCGCTTTACGATGACGCTGAAGCTGGCCGAGCAGGGACTGCTGTTCGCGCCGGCCGAAACATTCTGGATCAACCGGCCCGGCAGCGTGTTGAGCACACTCACGCCCGATCTGGGACACGACCTGGCGGCCTGGCAGGCCGCACCAAGCCTCTCGTCCGGCGACCGGTACGAGGTCCGCGCGTTGATCGCCAATCCGACGGTTGAGGCGCTGCGCGCCGCCGGCAGCGAATATCCGGACTGGGTGAGCGCGCGTTATCTCGGCGTCCCCGAAGATGTGCAGTCCGCCGTGCAGCCGCTCGCCGAAGCGCTCACCGCGAATGCGCTCACC
>DASXQN010000524.1:0-2086 GCA_036507155.1 Anaerolineales bacterium | reverse complement strand
GGTGGGTGCTGGAGAAGACCGGATCCGCCACCGCCATGGGCACCGTGCTGGTGCTCTCGCAAATTCCATTATTGCTCTTTCTTCTGATCGGCGGCGTGGTCGTGGACCGTTTGCCGCGCATTCGCATCATGTTCCTGTCCGACCTGCTGAGCGGAACGGTGGTGACATTCATCGCCGTCTTTGCATGGCTGAACTTGTTGCAGATCTGGCACATTTACATCGCCAGCCTGATCTTCGGTTTTGTGGAGGCATTCTTTTTCCCCGCTTACCGGGCTGTCATCCCGCAGATCACGCCTGCCGACATGCTTACCAGCGCCAACTCGCTCAACGGACTGAGCGGGCGCGTAACCGGAGTGATCGGTCCCGCCATCGGCGCCGCGCTGGTGGCCGCCGGAGGCACACCGCTCGCGTTCGGTCTGGATGCGCTGTCCTTCTTTGTCTCGGCGATATTCGTGCTGCCCATGCTCGGCTTATCCGCGGCGCAATCGCCGGTACAGGCATCCGGCGCCGGAGACGGCCCGCCCACCCTGATGAAGACGATCCGCCAGGGCTTCTCCGACATGCGGCAAGGTTGGAACGCGATCATCAGCGTCCCGTGGATCTGGATCACGATCGTCATCTTCGGCCTGCTCAACATCATGGAAGGCAGCCCGCGCGCCGTCTCGATGCCATTCCTGATCAAGGATGACCTCGGCGCGGATGTGGGATTACTTGGATTGTTCGGTTCGGTCTTTTCGCTCGGCTTCGTGGCTGGTGCGCTCTGGCTTGGCCAGTATAAGCGTCTGCGCCGGCGCGGCCTGGCGGGCTATCTGGCGGTCCTGGTAAATGGCATCATTCTGTTGTTCTTCGGCTTGAAATTCCCGATCCCGATCCTGGTCGCCGGCATGTTCATATACGGCTTGTGCTTTGCGGTGTTCGACATGATCTGGAACAACACCCTGCAGGAGATGGTGCCGCACGCGCTGCTTGGCCGCGTGTATTCGATCGATGCGCTGGGCTCCTGGGTGTTGCTGCCAATCGGCTTCGCGCTGGCCGGCTGGGCCACGGACGCCTTCGGCGCGCCGATCGTGTTTCTGATCGGCGGCTGCGGGACGATCGCGATGATCCTGATCGGCCTGCTGCATCCCGCCATCCGGAATTTGGATTGACGATGAAGATCGGCATCGTCACCGATTCCACCTGCGACCTTCCGGCGCGCGACGTGGAGACGCACGCGATCGAGGTCATCCCGTCCATCCTGATCATCGATGCGCAGGAATATGCCGACGGCCAGGGACTCTCACGTGAGGAGTTCTACCGCCGATTGCCGGAGTTCAAACGCGCGCCCACCACGGCCGCGCCGTCTATCGGCGAATTCCTGGCGCGCTATCAGAAACTTCTCACGGCCGGCTGCGAGCACATCCTTTCCATCCACGCCGCCTCGCAACTGACCGCCATCTTCAGCACGGCGCAACAGGCGGCCGAGGACTTCCCTGGCCGCGTGACCTGCATCGACAGCGGCTCGCTATCGCTCGGGCTAGGCTTTCAAGCGCTGGCCGCGGCCGAGGCTGCCGAGGACGGATTCCAAGCCGCCCTGCAGGCCGTGGAATCCGTTCGCGCCAGCGTGCGCGTGTTTGCAGCGCTGGACACCATGGAATACCTGCGCCGCAGCGGCCGCGTCCCCGCCGCGATCACACTGCTCGGCGGCGCGTTGAGCCTCAAGCCGCTGGTGGAGCTGGCCGGTGGCCGGATCAAGCCGGCCGGCGCGGCGCGCACGACGCGGCAAGCCGACGAACGGCTGCTGCAGCTGCTGCTGGACAGTGGAAAACTCGCGCGGCTTGCGATCCTGCACACTGGGGCGGAGCCGCGCGCCCGCGCGTTCCTGAACGAGCTGATGATGCGCGCCAGCCAGGCGGTGCCGCGCGAGGTCCTGCTCGTCAATGTCACGACCGTGATCGGCACGCACGTCGGCCCCAACGGCCTGGGCTTCGCAGCGGTGCCCGCCTGACCCGCATGATAAAATAACCAAATGCACCCCTCATTGGACAAATTACGCAAGACCTTCCGCCTCGAGCACGAGGGCGGCTACAACAACACCGCTGTCACC
>DASXQN010000523.1:0-2565 GCA_036507155.1 Anaerolineales bacterium | reverse complement strand
TGGGAATTAGACCTCCGAGGTCTTAAGACCTCGGAGGTCTAATTCCCAACCGAGATCACAGCGCCCAACGCGTTCAACTTCAGCGTCCAGGTCGTGCCGATCTGGAAGTGCTGAAACTCAGTCACGTCGCCGGGCGAGTAGGTCTTCTCGCCCTTCTCGGTGTCGAAATACACCGTGAAATCCGTCGAAGGCGAGCCGAGACGCTGGTCATTGGTCAGGCTTGGATTGGCATAATCGGGGGAAGTGTCGTGGCCGTCCAGACTATAGGTCTGCACGGTCGTCCACTCATCGCGTGTGTAACTGCAATAATCCTGGTACTCGGTGTGACATTCCTCCACCACCTCTCCATAGCCGTTGCCCTTATCGACCGTGTGTTGTTCGCACACATCCCGGCTTTCGGTGTGGCAGGAGACGTTGTAGGCGTCCGACGGCGGGCTGCCGCTTTCGTTGCTGTAGCTCACTGCGTGGATCTCCTGCACCGGGACGGAGGTCTGCCATTGAACATCCGCCACGGTACCTTGTACGGTGGCGGCCGGGAATACGAACAAGAACAGGATCGCCGCGCAGCAAGCCAGCAGCGCCGCGCCGATGCCGCCGATCATCAGCCAGTTGGTCTTCTTCTTCGCCGCCGATGCGGTTCCGACTTTCGCTGCCGCGGCCTGCGGCGGACTGCCCGCGCGCGGCAGCGCTGCGCCGCATTTGAAGCAGTTGGATCTGGAGACGGCATTCAGCGTGCCGCAGTTCGCGCACGTCACCTGTGTCGGCCCGGTCGCCGCAGCCAGCATGGACCCTGAAGCGCGCGCCTTGCCTTCCTGCAGGTCGGAGCCGCACTGTGAACAGGTCCGCGCGGCGGCCGGGTTGCGCGTCCCGCAATAGGCGCAGATCACGTCCGCGCCGGCCTGCGCCGCCCGCAGCGCGTTCTCGTCCGTGACCAATTTTTCGTCCGCGGCGCGCTCGAACTGCACGTTCTCGGGCTGCGGCGCGCCGCAGTTCAAGCAGGTCTGGTTCGCGCCGGGATTGCGCGTCCCGCAGTTCGGGCAGGTCCATTCGAGCTGGACGTAACCGATGGTTCGTTTGGCGGCCATACGTACTCCTCCTCAAGTGCCTAGATCTTAACGCAGAGACGCGAAGACGCAAAGATTGTTTTCCTCCTTGCGACTCTGCGTCGCCTGCCCCATGAAATGGGGTTGCGTTAAGAAGGAATTATGCAAAGCCATGCCATGCGATGACCTCGCTCAAGCGGGATTCCTGGTCCGGTTCGAGGCGCGGGGATGGATCGTCCACCGCAGGGCCGGCTTCTGCGCCAGCCATTGCGGCGAAAACCGCAGCAGCTCCGTTCGCCACGTTTTGCGGGTCGTAACCGCCCTCCAGCACAAAGACGATCTTGCCGTCGCAATGTTCTTCGGCCAGATCCGCCAGTTTTTTGGAGATATCGAAATAGCCGGCGGTGGACAGTCCCAGCATGGTGATCGGGTCGTTCCAATGCGCGTCGAATCCGGCTGAAACCAGCATCAATTGCGGGCGAAAGTTTTCGACGAACGGCTTGACAACGCGATCCATCATCTGCGCGTAGGTCCGATCGCCCGCGTAAGCGCCGAGAGGCACATTGAGGATGCGTTTCTTTGCTTGCGGCGCATCCGTGATCCAGCCGGTGCCGGGATAGATGCCCCATTGGTGGCTCGACAAAAACGCAACGCGCGGTTCGTCTTCGAACGCGGCCTGGGTGCCGTTGCCGTGATGTGCGTCGTAGTCCACGATCAGCACCCGTTGAAGCGGCGGACGGCGATCCGCCCCGACGAGCGCCTCGCGCGCCGCAATGGCGATGTTGTTGAAGAGGCAAAACCCCATCGCACGATTCGGCTCGGCGTGGTGCCCCGGCGGCCGGACGATGGCGAACGCGTTACGCACTTCGCCGTCCATGACCGCGCGAGCGCAGGTGATGACCCCGCCGGCCGCCAGCAGCGCGTCCTCGAACGAAGTCTTTGTAATGAAGGTGGGCGCCGAATCGATCACCGCCGGCGCGTCCTCGCGGCAAACGCGTTCGAGCGCGGCGACCAGCCTCGGGTGGTGGACCAAGCCGACCTGCTCGGAGGTGGCGGGCCGCGCCTCGAGGCGGGTCGCGCCGAACGAGTCCAGCCGCGGCTCGAGCAGTGCAAGCCGCGCGGGCCGCTCGGGATGGTCGGGATATTCGTGCGTTGGCGATGGAACGAAGGTATAGGCGCTTGCCACGCTTGCATTATACATGTGCTTCACGGACGGCCGTCGCAGCGTTGCGTAAAATTAATTCCAGATAAGTCGTACCGCACGGCGGCTTTCAAAACGCGCAGTATGATTCATGATATATTCACGTTCTATATAGACAGGAGCAACTCATGTCGAACAACAAACCTGGCAATCTCATGGTTCCGCCGCGCGGCGGCACGTTCAGCCAAGTGATCGGCCGTGTCAAATTGATCTGGCGCCTGCTGACCGACAGCCGCGTCAATCTGCTTCTCAAAGTCCTGCCGATCGCCTCGCTGGTTTATCTCGTCAGCCCGGTCGACTTTATGCCGGATATCGCGCTGC
>DASXQN010000522.1:0-3693 GCA_036507155.1 Anaerolineales bacterium | reverse complement strand
CAACAATAACTTCGTTCTGACCGCAGTTATACTGCGGTCAATGACAACACTCAGCAGCAGTACAACTGCTGCTAGAACGGGATCTGATCGAGAAGCGCACCGGCACGAAGCCGGCGCTGCGATAAGAATCTACAACTTGATCTGAGAGATTTTTTGCCATGAAGGCACGAAGTCACGAAGCCACAAAGTTTAGTATTGCTTGGTTTCTTCGTTCCAACCGCCGTCCCACGGGGATGCTTCGCGATTGCACTGCGGTCAATTGCAGCATGCAGCAGCAGTACAACTGCCGCTGGAACGGGATTTGTGTACACCAGCACGAAGCCGGTGCTGCGATAAGAATTTACAACTTGAGCTGAGAGGTCTTAACCACCAAGGCACAAGGGCGCCAAGTCACAAAGTTTTTTTCCTTGGTGCCTTTGTGTCTTTGTGGTTTGGCGGTGGGAATTCACGCCGCTTCGCGCAAGGCGTTGCACCGTTCGCAGTCGGGGCGATCGCATAACAGGGCCAGCGAGTCTTTGCGCAGCAGTGAGATCACCACATCAAACAGCCGCTTCAGAGGCACGGCGCGAATGACCGCCCGTCCCATCTGAACGCGGCGGGTATCCTTTTCAATGTACGGCGCCAGCGCTTCAAAACCCTGCGAGTCGCCGGGGAAGCCGGGGCACTCCACGATGCGCTCGCGGGTCATCCCCCAGCGCACGAACTGCCGCCGGCCCGCCTGCTTCTCGGCATAATGGATGCTCGTGTTGACGGTATGATCCACGCCCAGCAACAGCGCCCAGCCGTCCTGATCCGCCAGCACGCCGATCGGGGCCAGCGGGTTGAGCAGGGTCTGCGAGTCGAGGGCCGAGTCGGCGCGGATGCCGGTGAAAGACAGGATCGGGTGAAAGGTCCGGCGCGCGCCGGGATAATGCCGCAGGGCCTCGGGCAGCATGCCCATCAACGGATCGGCCGGCATGTTGTCGCTGTCGAACGGCTCGGCCAGCCGGTTGTGATCCAGGTCCTTGCCGTATTTTATGGCGTTGTGCGGCGGACCGACCTCGGGGGTGATCATCGTCTTATATGTGAAGGTGGGCATGACCACGCCGCCGGTGCATTCGACCAGCGCGCGCACGATCGTGTCCGCGCCGCCCTGGATGTGGCCGAAGGCCTTGAGCGCGGCATGCGCGATGACGGGGCGTCGGGAAAGCCCTAATTCCGAGAAGACGGATTTGAACGAGGCGAGATTGAGGTCAGCCATAAGCGTGGTTTTCAGAAAATAAACACGGAATCGGAGTGCGGATGTCAATTCGCTCTTGAGGGTGACCGCAGACTACACCTGCCCTGGCGGGCGGTGCCAGGGAAGTCTGCACCCCATTTATCCCGTAATCTATTTTCCCTTCCACTCGGGCTTTCGTTTTTCGACGAAGGCCCGCATGCCTTCCTTCTGGTCTTCCGTCGCGAACAGATTATAGAACTGCTGACGCTCTTCGTAAATGCCGTCGGTCAGCGACCGCTCGAACGCCTGGTTGATCATCTGTTTTGCCGCCTGCACGGCCAGCGTGGGGCGCCCGGCGATCTCCGCCGCGAGCGCCATGGCCTCCTCTAAATAGCGCTCGCGCGGCACGACGCGGTTGACCAGGCCGAACTGCAGCGCTTCCGCAGCGGTCAGCGTCCGATTGTTGAGCACCATCTCCATCGCCAGCGCCTTGCCGAGGGCACGCGCGAGCCGCTGCGTCCCGCCGGCGCCGGGGATCACGCCGATCGTGATCTCGGGCTGGCCGAACGTGGCAGTTTCAGAAGCGACGATGATGTCGCACGACAGGGCCAACTCGCAGCCGCCGCCGAGCGCCCAGCCGGAGACCGCCGCGAGGACCGGTTTGCGGATGGTGCGGATCCGGCCGAAGACTGCGATCGGATCGCGCTGGCGCATCTCGAGGGCGCTCTGGTCCGCCATTTCCTTGATATCCGCGCCGGCCGCGAAGGCCTTCTCGCTCCCAGCGATCACCATGACGTGGATGCCCTCGTCCCTGTCGAAGGCGTCCAGCGCATCCATCAGCTCGGTCAGCAATGCCTGGTTGAGCGCATTCAAGGATTCGGGGCGATTCAGCGTGACCAGGCCAACACGCGCGCGGGTTTCGGTCAGGATGCTGGTGAAGTTCATGATCTCTCCTTACGGGACTCTTCTTTGATATTCTACATGAGAAACCTGGATCTTTAACACGAAGACGCGGAGTCCCAAAGAGGTGGAAAAGAATCTTTGCGTCTTGGCGTCTCTGCGTTAGGCTTCTTTGTTTGTGTTTCGCTGGGCTTTTGCAATACAAAGACGGAGACCCGCTGGCCTCCGTCCTATACTCCAAATATCGAGATCTTGCGATTTGCCTGGCTTCCGGTCCTATTTCCCTCTCCTGCGCAAGAGTTCGGTGCCGACCACCAGCACGAGAGAAAACAAGCCCAGGACCAACGCCGCGCTGTACGCCCCGACATATTGGCGCTCGTCCAGCGCGCGAAAGATAAAGAGCGTGGCTGTCTCCGTGCGGCCCTGCACGCCGCCGCCGACCACCAGCACTGCGCCAAACTCACCCAATGCACGCGCAAAGGTAAGGATGACGCCGTAAATGAATCCCCAGCGCAGAGCCGGGAAGGTCACCTGCCAAAACGTCTGCCAGCCGCTGGCCCCCAGGGTGGCGGCTGCCTGTTCCTGTTCGATCCCAAATGCTTCGAGTACCGGAATCAGTTCGCGTGCCATAAACGGCAGAGTGACGAAGAGCGTGGCCAGAATCATGCCCGGGACGGCGAAGGCCACCTGTATTTGAAACTTATCGAGCAGGGGCGCCAGGTAGCCAGTTCGCCCAAAGAGCAGTAGCAGCATATAACCCACCACGACCGGCGAGACGGCAAAGGGCAGATCGATCAATCCATTGAGTATCCGGCGTCCGCGGAAACGATAACGTACCAGCGTCCAGGCAAGCGCCGTACCAAATAACGCGTGGACCGCGACGGTGATCAAAGCGATATAGAGGGTAAGCCTGAAAGCCGAAAAGACGGCCGGGTCGCTCAGAGCCTTAATGACCCCGCCTAACCCTTCTGCAAACGCGCCTGAAAGCAGACCTGCGAGAGGAGCCAGGATCAACACTCCCGCGTATGCAACCACGATGCCGATCAGGAACCGGCGGCGCCAGAAATCAGCCGGGTGAGAGAGGCGGCCGGGGTGCAACCCTGCAGGCTTGGCGCGTGAGGCAGGCTCGGGAGCAGTTGTCATACTGCGCGTTCCTTTCGCCCGCGACGCCGCAGCCAGTCAACAAACAGGACCAATACGAATGCCAGGGACAACATCACGATCGACATTGCGCTGGCCCCCTGCCGATTCGCCGATTCGACCTCGCCAAATACATACACTGCTGCTGTTTGAGTACGCAGCGGAATGTTGCCGGATACGATGACGATCGCGCCGAATTCGCCGATGGCGCGCGCAAAGCTCAGCAGCGCTCCACTGGCAATGGACAACCACAGCGCCGGCAAGGTCACCCGCAGGAAAATGGTGTATGAGCCGGCCCCCAATGTTGCGGCGGCTTCCTCCGATTCGCGGTCCAGGCTTTCCAAGACAGGTTGGACGGCGCGCACCACGAAAGGGAAATTAATGAAAAGCAGCGCCAAGACGATGCCCGGCGTTGCAAAAATAATGCTGAAATCCAATTGATCCTTAAACCAGCC
>DASXQN010000521.1:0-3558 GCA_036507155.1 Anaerolineales bacterium | reverse complement strand
GGGGCGATCACAGGACGAAGGAGCGCAGAAGCTCGACGATGCGATTAATCCACAATTGCAGTAGATTTGCAGTACTGAACCCCCAAATGTCAACTCGGGAAGATGGCATATACACAAACATCCTCTCGAATTGAGAGGACGTTCGTGTATAATGCGCCAGTGCCGAAGGAGGGAATCGAACCCTCATTCCCGAAGGAACACGATTTTGAGTCGTGCGCGTCTGCCAGTTCCGCCACTTCGGCTGATTACGCAAGAGTATATCACGCGTGCCAGCGTGCATGCAATTCCCCTCAGCCAGGTCAACATGAAACTCGGAATTATTGGACTACCTCAGAGCGGCAAGACCACGATCTTTAACGCGTTGACGCGCGGCGACGCGCCGACCACCGCCTCGGCCGGGCGAATCGAAGTGCATACCTCCGTGGTGGACGTGCCCGACCCGCGCGTCGACACGCTGTCCGCCATGTTCAAGCCGAAAAAGACCATCTACGCCAAGGTGACCTACGCCGACATCGCCGGACTGGATACAGGATCCGCCAAAAGCGGCATTTCCGGCCAGCTGCTCAACCAGTTGACGCAGATGGACGGCTTCCTGTTGGTCGTGCGCAGCTTCCACGACGACAACGTCCCGCACCCCGCGGGGACGATCGACCCGCTGCGCGATGTGGAAACCATGCTTGGCGAATTGCTGCTGAACGATCTGATCACCGTCGAGCGCAAAATGGAGCGGCTAACGGAGGAGCGAAAAAAAGGCGGCACGGACAAGGTGCTCAACGAGCGGCAAACCGTGCTGTTCTCACGCTTGCACGAAGCACTCAATGCCGGCACGCCCCTGCGCAAGCTGGATGTCAGCCCTGAAGACGAAAGGGAACTGGCATCCTTTGGCTTGCTCTCGCGCAAGCCGATCCTGACCGTGATCAATCTCGGCGAGGGACAGTCCGCGCCGGCCGCCACCCTCGATCATCCGTCGGTCGCGCTGCAAGGCAAGCTCGAGATGGAGATCGCCCAGCTCGCGCCCGAAGATGCCGTCGTCTTCATGCAGGAATACGGCATCCAGGAGCCCAGCCTCAATCGCATGATCCGGCTTTCATACGACCTGCTTGAGTTGCAATCCTTTTTCACCGTCGGGGAAGACGAGGTGCGCGCCTGGACGACTCACCGCGGCGCCCGCGCGCAGGATGCCGCCGGCGAGATCCACACCGACCTGCAGCGCGGGTTCGTGCGGGCGGAGGTCGTAACGTACGAGGACCTCGTCGGTCTGGGTTCGATGAACGAGGCCAAGGCCAAAGGCAAGCTGCGCCTCGAAGGCAAAGAATATCCGGTCAAAGACGGGGAGATCATGCACATTCGATTCAACGTGTAAGGCGTTGGAGAATCGATACTCGATCTTCGATATTCGATTCTCGGTATTCGGCGCCGAAACTTCAAACATCGTCCTTGACACCTGACACTTGACACATGACACGTGACACGTGACACACGACACCTGACACTCATTAACCGGAGCCCATCATGCCCTACACTCTCTCCCGCTGGAGCTTGTCAGACCTGTACAGCGGATTCGACAGCCCTGAACTGGAGGCCTCCTTCGACCAGATCGATGAGCAGGTCGCATCGTTCGAAGGCGTGCGCGGCAAACTCAATCCTGATATCCCGGCCGAGCAATTTCTCGAGGTGGTCCGCGCCTCCGAGCAGACCGCCCGCATTGCCTACCAACTGTACGCCTTCGCCGGATTGTCCTTCGCGGCGAACACGCAGGATCAGATTGCCCAGTCGCTGCAGGCGCGCGTCCAGCAATTCCTGGCGCGCATCGAAAACCGGACGCTGTTCTTCAGCCTGTGGTGGAAGGACCTGGATGAAGCCAACGCGAAGCGCCTGACGGAGGCCTCGGGGGACTACCGCTACTACCTGGACCAGATCCGGCATTTCAAGCCGTACACGCTGAGCGAGCTGGAAGAGAAGGTCGTCAATCTAAAGAACGTGACCGGCTCGACCGCGGTGATCACTCTGTATGACTTGATCACCAACCGTTATGTCTTCAAGCTCAAGGTGGACGGCAAGACCGAAGAATTGACGCGCGCCCAGTTGATGAACCTGGTCTACAGCCCGGACGCCAAAGTGCGCGCTTCGGCCTACAAGGAGCTGTATCGCGTCTTCAGCGCCGACGGGCCGATCCTGGGCCAGATGTATCAGACCCTGGCCCGCGACTGGCACAATGAGAACCTGGACCTGCGCAAATATCCGCACCCAATGGCGGTCCGCAATTTGAGCAATGACATCCCCGACGAGGCCGTGGACACGCTGCTCGCAGTGGCGCGCCGCAACGCGCAGATCTTCCAGCGGTATTTCAAATTGAAGGCCCGGCATGCCGGGATGAAGAAACTGCGCCGCTACGACATCTACGCCCCGGTGACCGCTTCGAAGAAGACCTATCCCTTCGACCAGGCCGCCGAGATGGTGCTGGCTTCCTTTCGGGCCTTCGATCCGAAGGTGGCCGAGCTCGCCCAGCGCGTGTTCGACCAAAACCACATGGACAGCGAAATCCGCAAAGGCAAGCGCGCCGGCGCGTTCTGCTGGTCGGTCGTGCCGGAATTGACGCCGTACGTCCTGCTCAATTACCAGGGCAACCCGCGCGAGGTGGCTACGCTCGCCCACGAACTGGGGCACGCCATTCACAGCATGCTGGCCGCCCATCACACGACGTATAGTTTCCAGTCCTCGCTGCCCCTGGCAGAGACGGCTTCGACGTTTGGCGAGATGATGTTGATCGACAAACTCCTGGCCGAGGAAAGCGATGAATCCGTCCGCCGGGATCTGCTCTTCCGGCAGGTGGACGATGCGTATGCCACCATCATGCGCCAGTCCTTCTTCGCGCTCTTCGAGAAACAGGCGCACGAGATGATCCAGCACAACGCTTCGGTGGACGATTTATCCGCGGCCTATGTCGAGAATCTCAAGGAACAGTTTGGGGATTCCATGGAACTGAGCGAGGAATTCAAGTGGGAATGGGTCGCCATCCCGCACATCTTCCACACGCCCTTCTACGTGTACGCATACGCCTTCGGGCAATTGTTGGTGTTCTCCCTCTATCAGCAATTCAAAGCGGAGGGCGATGCCTTCAAGCCCAAGTATCTCAAGATCCTGGCCGCGGGCGGGTCCGAGGCTCCCGAAAAGATCCTGGCGGATGCGGGCATCGATATCCGCTCGGCGAAATTCTGGCAGGGCGGCTTTGACGTGATCGCCCACCTGGTCGACGAGTTGGAGAAGCTCTAGGAATCTCCGGCGCTTAAACAAAAAAACTGCGCCCCGCGAATTCGCGGGGCGCAGTTTTACTTTGAAACTAGAGGCCCTTCACCAGCGTCGCTACCGCCAGGATGATAAAGGCGGCAGCCACGAGCAGGAAGGCGCTCACGCCGATACCCAGGACCCCGGCATTCACGAGGATGCCGACTACGCCGAGGACTACCGCGATCCACCAGGTAATTTCCTTGGGAGGTGTAAGTTTAAGATTCATTGCATTCTCCTTGTTCAAGTAGGTCAAAATTTTGAAATAGCTCA
>DASXQN010000520.1:0-3936 GCA_036507155.1 Anaerolineales bacterium | reverse complement strand
CGGTTATGAGTGGAATACGATCGCTCTTGCAGACCAGCTCATCCTGTACATCAACGAACATCCAGAGGTGATTCCCTCGGATGTCACGCTCTACATCCTGCGGAATCTCAACCCGGATGGCGATGCGCGCATCCATGGGATCGAGGGCCGCGTCAACGACAATGGCGTGGATTTGAATCGAAACTTTCCCACGAATTGGGCCGCGGAGTGGGACCGTGACAACTGCTGGAATTACACGCCGACGACCGGCGGAACGCGCGCCGGCTCCGAGCCGGAAACGCAGGCGATGATGGGTTTCCTGACGACGCATCGCATTTCCGCGTTGATCAGCTATCACAGCGCCGCGCTCGGCATCTTTCCGGGTGGCGAGCCTTGGGAGGAAAACTCCGTTCGCCTGGCGGAAGCCATCGATGAGGTCTCCACTTATCCGTTTCCGCCGCTCGACATCGGCTGCAAATATACAGGGACGCTCGCGGATTACGCCGTCACACGAGGCGCCGCCGCGGTCGACATGGAACTCACTGACCACAGGAACACCGATTACAGCGTGAACTTGGGGATCTTGAAGGTGTTTCTAAGTTGGGAAAAATAAATTTGCCGGCGTTGGCCTCGGTAAAATCCTTCCCTCGGGCTTAACGCAAAGACGCGAAGACGCAAGAAGAAAAGAATCTTTGCGACTTCGCGTCTTTGCGTTAAGAATCAGATGTGCAACAACAATCTCGCGATCGTGAAATAGATAAATAATCCGGTGGCGTCGACCAGAGTGCTCATCACCGGTCCGGAGACGATGGGCGGATCCACGCCCAGCTTGGTTGCCAGCATCGGCAGCACGGCACCCAGCACATTCGCCCACACGACGATCACGAAGATCGCGATGCTCACCGTTTGCGCGAGCGACATCGAAGAGCCCCACGTCAGCGCGCGGAAGAATGCCAGGGCCGCCAGCCCCACTCCCAGAAGCAGTCCGGTGCGAAACTCATGCCAAAGGGCGCGCAGCGCGTCCTTGAGCGCCACATCGCCGACAGCCAGCGCGCGGATGATCGTGCTGGTGGTCTGTGAACCCGCATTGCCGCCCGTTCCAATCAAGAGAGGCACAAAGAATGAGAGCGCCACCACCGATTGAAGCTCGCCTTGAAAATGGCGCAGGACCGTGCCTGTCAGCATCTCGGTGATGAACAGAAGCAGAAGCCAGCCGATGCGTTTGCGTGAGATCTGCAGCACGCCGGTCTCAAGGTAGGGCTGTTCGAGCGGTTCCGCACCGCCCATGCGCTGGATATCTTCCGTAGCCTCGTCTTGCAGCACGTCCACCACATCGTCGACGGTGATGACGCCGAGCAGGACGTTGTCGTCATTGACCACGGGCAGTGCCAGCAGATCGTAGTGCGAAAGGATGCGCGCGCACTCCTCCTGGTCGGTCCCGGCCTTCACTGAGATGACGTTGGGCTTCATGATGTCCACGATCAGCGTGTCCGGCATTGCCGTAATCAGGTCACGCAGGCTGACCACCCCGGATAATTTCTTATCCTGGTCCACCACGAACAAGTAGTAAATGGTTTCTGCATCCGGCTTCCAGGCGCGCAAAGCCTCGATGGCCTCGCTCGCTTTCATGCGCGGCCGCAGCGCGAGGAACTCGGAGGTCATCAGGCCGCCAGCGCTGTCGTCCGCATGAAAGAGCAGCGGCCGCACCTCTTCGGGATCCTCCAGTTTCGCCAGGACGGCGCGCGACTGCTGCGGGGAGAGATTGCCGAGAAGATCGGCGGCCTCGTCCGGTTCCATCTCGTCCATGATGCGAGCAACCGTCTCGTTCGGCAGGGTCGAGGCCAGGTCGGCGGCCTCCTGATCGTCCAGGTACTCCAGGATGTCGGCCGAGTCGGCCGGTTTCAACCGGGGCAGCAGCTCGGTTTGATCTTCGTCGTCCAGCTCCGCGAACAGATCGGCCTGATCGGCCGAGCGCAGGGACTCGATCAGCCGGATGGCTTCATCCAGCTTCTCATTTTCAAGCGAGGTCTGGAGCTTATTCAAGACTTCTTTGAGATTGAACATAACGGCCTCCGATTGGCTTAACTTCCCCCGGAGGCGCGCAGCGCGTGCACCCGAGGATCAGCCGGGCATTATTCTCACAAAATTCTTGGCAGGGTCAGGTTCGTCTAACATGATCTTCGATTCGATTTCCTATGAGGACGGGTGTGATCTGTCCAAATTCTAGGCCCGCGGCAACATAAAGTCAAGATATTCGGGGGCCCTCGCGGCAGTAGCTTCCGCCCGGAAAACATGTGGTAGGATACCCACAACGCTCATCCGCAATCCCCTTTCGAGTAGAAAAGGCAACCATGACCCAAGCCGCCGACATGTTGTTCACGAACGCCCTGGTCCTCACGATGGACGAGGCCCTGACGCAGTACGCGTCAGGCGCGGTAGCCGTGCAGGGGGATCACATCGCGGCTGTTGGCCCAGAGGCGGAACTCAAGAAACAATTCAAGGCCGCTGAGAGCTTTGACTGCGGCGGCAAGGTCCTGATGCCAGGCCTGATCAACGCGCATACGCACGTTCCCATGACCCTGCTGCGCGGCCTGGCAGACGACCTGCGCCTGGACGTGTGGCTGATGGGCTACATGATGCCGGTCGAACGCGAGTTCGTCTCGCCCGAATTCGTGCGGCTGGGGACATTGCTCGCTTGCGCGGAGCAGATCCGCAGCGGCGTGACGACGTTCAACGACATGTATTACTTCGAAGCGGATGTCGCCCAGGCCGCGGCGGATGCCGGCATGCGGGCAGTGTGCGGCCAGACGGTCATGAAATTCTCCGCTCCGGACGCGGCCGCCTACGAAGACTCTTTCGCGATGGCGCGCGAGTTCATCCAAAAGTGGAAGGGTCATCCCTTGATCGTGCCGGCGGTGGCGCCGCACGCGCCGTACACCTGCACACCGGAGATCCTGCACGCAGCCGCAGAGCTCGCGCGGGAATTCGATGTGCCGCTGCACATCCATATCTCCGAGACGGCGCTCGAAGTCGAAAATATGCGCCGGGACAACGGCATGCCGGTCGTGCCGTACGTCAAGAAGCAGGGCCTTCTGGAGGCCAAGGTGATCGCCGCACATTGCGTGCATATCGACACCGGTGAGATGCGCACACTCAAACACGCAGGCGCTGGCATCTCGCACAACCCGTCCTCCAACCTGAAGCTTGCCTCCGGGTTCGCGCCGGTGCAGAAGATGCTCGAGAACGGCCTGAATGTGGGCATCGGCACTGACGGGCCCGCCTCGAACAACGACATGGACATGTTCGAAGAGGTGCGCCTGGCCGCGTTCATCGCGAAGACGATCAGCAACGACCCCACCGTCCTACCCGCTCAAACCGCGCTGACGATGGCTACGCGCCTCGGCGCGCAGGCGCTGCATATCGGTCACCTGACCGGATCGATCGAAGTCGGAAAACGCGCCGACCTGATCGTGGTGGACGTGGCATCCGCGCACAACTCGCCGCAGTTCCGCCGCGACCCGAACAATGCCTATGCCCAGATCGTTTACGCCGGAAAATCCACCGATGTCAGCGATGTGATGGTCAACGGAAAATGGTTGATGCGCGCGCATGAGCTGCTGACCCTGGATGAAGAATCGCTGATCGCCGAAGCGCGCGTGGTTGCAGCCAAGATCGACACCTTCCTGATCGAACGCGAGCAGTCGGTCCTGTCCAAATTGATCGCGCTGGGCGGCTCGCTTGAGGAGGAATCGTTCGAGGTGCAGATCAAGGTCCGGGTGGCGGACCCGGCGCGGGTGGTCCAGGCCTTGAAGCGGCCGGACATCCAGGTTACGGCCTTCAAGCATTACCGTCAGTTCGACAACTATTTCTTCTTCGGGGAGGCTTCGCAGGGCCGCTTGCGCTTCCGCGAAGACGACCTGGTTAACGATAAGAACGAGACGGTCAACGTGCGCTCGC
>DASXQN010000519.1:0-8342 GCA_036507155.1 Anaerolineales bacterium | reverse complement strand
GAGGTCTTCCGCCGCGACAATTATACCTGCCAGTACTGCGGCAAACGCGACGGAGGCTTAACGGTCGACCACGTGCGACCGCGGCATTTGGGCGGCGAGCATATCTGGACGAATGTAGTCGCTGCCTGCCCGCCATGCAATCACCGCAAAGGCGGCCGCCGGGTGGTGCACACGTGGATGGGTTCGAAGTTTGCGTTAAGGACCAGGACTGGCTCGTTCATGGAGCCTCTATAATCGGCCTGATTATAGCATAAGGATTTTGCGGGCATTTGTGGCATGAGAATGGTGAACGCGGATGGATCCGTGCCATGGCTACAAGCTCTTTTCGGATAGAATGAAGAAGGAGAAACTGACATGAAAAAACTGACGACACTCATGGTCATGATTTTGGCGGCATGTGCGCCAGGCCCGACACCGCCTGCGGTCGTTGCGCCTGCGGCCACGGCCTTTATCGATGCCTCCTATCCCACCGCGCTGGCGGATGTGGCCGCGCCGTACCAGCGGACCAATGGGATCGACGTGCTGCTCAATCGCGCCTGGATCGACGGTAAGAGCCTGAACGCCGAAGTATGCTTCACGCTGCCGGATGGGTCCGACTGGTCGGTTTGGGCTGCGAGCTTGAATTACGGCGAAACCGTCCTGCAGGAATACGGCACTACACTGGTCAGCGTTCAGGAGCCGGCGAATGGCCAGGCCGGATTGCGCTGCGATACGCTCACTTTCATCGTCGCGCCGGATGCGGATCTGACGCGTGCCACGATCACGATCGACTCGCTCGGCAACCAGCCCCGGGAGGGCGACTACTGTTCGGTGTATGTGCCCAAGATCCAGGCCGTCCTGCTGGAGCGCGGTATCGGGATCGCGCTAGACTGTGTCGATGTCGGCGGCGCCTTGACGATGCAGATCGCGAACAAGCCGCCCGAAATGACGCAGGAGGAGGCCGAGCAGATCGTGTACAGCGACGAGTTCTACACGATTAAGGGCCCATGGACGTTCGCGTTGAGCCTAAGCCAGTAGGCGTGATACAATTTGAGCATGTCTACTCAAATCGGGGCATTGGAATATTATCGCCACCCATGATTCACGCGGTGGTGATTGAACGCGCCCACACCATCGCGGGCGCGTTTTTGTTTTCTACGGCGGCTTCACGTGCCGCACGAATTGCGTGGCATTAAGTTTTTGGTCGAGACCAATGGTTCGGGCTGGAGGTTCCCATGAAGATCGATGAACAGGTAGACCTGCTGATGCAGGGAACAGATTATGGCGATGAGGGCATCAAGAATGCCATGACAGCCGAGCTGCGCCAGCGTCTTACCGAAAGCCAGAAGGAGGGCAGGCCCCTGCGCGTCTATTGCGGATTCGATCCAACGACATCGGACTTGCATCTCGGACACACCATCCCCATGCATAAGCTGCGCCAATTCCAGGACCTCGGCCATGAGGTTACCTTTCTCATTGGCAGCTACACCGCGCTGGTGGGTGATCCGTCGGACAAGAACAAAGCGCGGCCGATCCTCACTGAGGAGCAGGTCAGCGAGAACGCGCGCACTTATGCGGAACAGGCTTTCCGCGTCCTCGATCCCCATCAAACAAAGATCCGATATAACGGCGAGTGGCTCTCGGAGCTATCACTTCTGGATCTAATCCGTCTCGGCCAGAACTTTACCATCCAGCAATTCCTGGCCCGCGAGAACTTTGCGAAGCGGCTTGATTCGGGTGAACCCATCTTCCTGCATGAGACTTTCTATGCCCTGATGCAGGGATACGATGCCGTGGCCATGCAGACCGACGTGCAGGTGGGCGGCACCGATCAACTCTTCAACATCATCGTTGCCGGCAGAAAACTGCAAGAGGCGCTGGGACAGAAGCCGTTGGTCGGCGTGATCACCGGCATCCTGCCTGGAACCGACGGCCTCCAGCGCATGTCGAAGTCGATCGGTAACGTGATCCCGATCAATACGAGCGCCGAGGATATGTACGGCAAGGTCATGTCGCTTCCGGATTCTGCAATGGGCATCTACTTTCGGCTGGTGACGCGCTTCACGCCGCAGGAGATCGCGCAGATCGAGCAGGGAATTTCAAGCGGAAAGATGCATCCGCGCGATGCGAAGATGAAACTGGCATTCGAGATCGCCGCGATATTCTACGGCGAGGAAGTTGCCCAGGCTGCGCAGGCCGGTTTTATCAAGACATTTCAGCAGAAAGAGATGCCGGACGAGATGCCCGAGTTTTCGTTGCAAGCCGGTCAAACCGTTCAGGACGTGATCCTGGGCGCCGGCCTGGCTACCAGCAAGAGCGAGATAAGACGATTGCTGGATCAGAAAGGGATTCGCCTGGACGGAGAGGTCCTGGAGCGCGGAGACGCTGCGTTCCCGCATCCCGGCGTTTTGCAAGTTGGCAAGCGTCGGTTCGTGCGAGTAAAATAAGATGAGCTGGATGATTTCGATCATCCAGCTCATTTGTCTTCAGCGATCATCAGCAGAAACTCTTTCGCTACCGCCGGATCAAACCGAGTTCCGGCTTGATCGCTGATGTATCGCAGCACCTTGTGCCGCTCCCACGCCTTCCGATAAGGCCGGTCGTAGAGCAGCGCATCCCACACATCCACAACCGAAAATACGCGTGCGGCCAGTGGGATCGCTTCACCCTGCAAGCTGCGCGGGTAGCCCGTACCGTCCCAGCGTTCGTGATGGCAGTAGGGGATATCCAGGACCTCGCGCAAGTAGGCGATCGGGTACAAGAGATCGTAGGCGTACTTCGGATGCCTGCGCATCTCAGCCCATTCATCCGCGGAGAGCTCGCCCGTCTTCTTCAGGATATGATCGGGCACACCCATTTTTCCGATGTCATGCAGCAGCACGCCGCGGCGCACATGCGGTAGTTCGGATTCAGGAATTCCCACGCGGCGGGCCAGCCGCAACGTCATGTCGGTAACGCGAAAAGTGTGTCCCTGCGTTTCCTTGTCGCGCAGCTCGAGCGCTTTGCCCCAGCCTTCCAGCGTCGTATCGTAGGCGAGCGACAGTTCCTGGTTCGAGCGCTGCAAGTTCTCGAACAACTGGGCGTTGTCGATCGCGATGGCAGCCTGGCCCGCCATGGCGTGCAAAAAATCGAGCCAGTGCTGAGACGGCGCGAAGGGTTGTCGAAAGAACGTCTCAAGAATTCCTTTCGTCTGCCCTTTGCTCACCAGAGGTGTGGCGTAATAACCGACAAAACCCTCGCCGGCCAGTTGGTCTTTCCGCCGAAATCCGGCTTCCTGATTAAGATCGGCGATGTGGATGTCTTCGCGGTCGCTAAGCAACCGGCCGGCCGGTCCTTCACTGATCCGAAGCGTGCCTTGTGAGCTGGCGTGGCGATAAAAACCCAGACCAGCCAGGGGGGTCAGGATCTGCATGTCCGCATTGAATGTCTGAATGGCCGCGGCATCCACCTGCAACTGCGCCAGCAGATGATCCAACAGGATATTTAGTGTCACTTGCAGATCGAAGCTGCCCGCGATTGCCATGTCTACATCGCGCAGCGCCACCAATCGACGCACCTGCTCTTCGCTGCGGACGTACAAATTCAGACGGTGCATGGCGTTGCCCGCGATTTCCGCTACAGTGGTGATGAGCTGCACTTCATGAGGCGCAATGCGTCGCGAGCTCGGCACCGCTACGACGATGACACCGATGATGTCGGTGGTGGTGCGGATCGGCAGGACGATCCCGCCCCAGTCCGGCTGGAAATATTTTCGATTCTCCGGCTGGGAATCGGGATCGTTGCCAAAGTCCGGGACCAGCCGCGGCTCGCCGCGCTCGAAAACGTGGCCCACGATTCCCTCGCCAGGTTTGAATCCGGCGATCGGAAGATTCTGGTTCCAGCCGGCGGCGATCTTGCGCACCAGTCTGCCGCTACTCTCGTCGAAAAGCCAGATCGAACCGCTGTCCGTTTTCATGATATTGAGAAGCTCGGAGAGTAGGACCGGCATCATCTCTTCGGCATCCTGTGCCGCACGCAGCCCGAATGAGATCCGGCTGACGATCTCCATTTCTTCAAGCCGAGTGCGGGTTTCTTCGTACAGTCGCGCGTTATCGATGGCCGCGGCCGCTTGATGCGCAAACGTCTGCGCCAGGGACGCAGACCTCTCATCGAACGAGTTTGCACTGTAGCTGTCGAGCGTGATGAATCCGCAGATCTGACCGCGGATGGTGAGCGGCACGCCCATCCAGCCGCGTACGCGATCGGCCGCGGCCCAGTTCTCGAAGCGCGCGTCGTTCCGCGCGTCCGGCAGGATCAAAGGCTGGCCGCTTTCCTGGATCGCGGTCAATAGTTTGTTGGTAGCGGGAAATACCTGGTTCAGGGCCAAGCCCGGGACCGGCAATCCCTTGGCGGCGGTAATGCGCACAACATCGTCGTCCAGCAGCAACATGGAGGCGCTGTCGTACGGCACAACCTGCTTCAGTGCGACAAGGATGGTTTCCAGCACTTGCTTGGAATCAAGGGAGGACGTGATCGCGGAGGCAGCCACGCGCAAGTTTTCGGCCTCCTGCCTCCGCTGCTGCTCAGACTCGAACAAGCGCGCGTTGCCAATGGCGATGGCGGCGTTGTTCGCGACCGCCAGCGCAAGCTGCTCATCCTCGACGGTAAAGCGGTCCAGGCGGGGACTGTCCAGCGTCATCATGCCGATCACCTCGCCCTTGAACAGGATCGGCACGGCCAGGATCGATATGACGCTGTCTGCGCCCGCGATCCAGCGATATCTCGGGTCTTCATGGACATTCCCGATTCGCACGGCGCGCCGTTCGCTTACGACTTGCCTGTTCAAAGGATAGTCTTCGAGCCGCAGCGCATGTCCGGACCGAATCGCGTCCTTAATGAACCCGATCGCCGCGGAGACATACAGCGTCTCGCCCTCCAGAAGCTGGATTGTTCCGGAGTCTGCGGGGATCAGCCGGATCAAGTGCCAAAGGATGTTTTCGATCACCACGTCCAGGTCAAGCGAGGCGGCAGCTACGCGCATCAGGTCGAGAATGGCAGCCTCGCGCAGGTGCTGCTGCTGTTCTGCGCTGAACAGCCGCGCGTTTTGAATGACGCTCGCGGCCTGATTCGCAAAGGTCTGCACCAGGGTCGCGTGCTCATGGGTATAGGTATCGGGGCTGTGGCTGTGAAGATTCAACAGCCCGATGACCTGTTCGTTGGCCACCAGGGGAACGCCCATCCAACTGCGGATGTACTCGATGCCCGGGATTTTCTGGATGCGCGTATCGCGCAGCGCGTCTCCCAGGATCAGCGGCTCATGATTGGCGCCCAGCTCGCTCCAGTTACCGGCCGGCTGCAGTTTGTCGCCGATGAATTTATCAGGCATGCCCCTCTTCGCCGCGATATACATCTCACCGTCGGCGTCTTTCAACATCAGGGAGGCGCTATCGAAAGGCGCAAAATCCGGAAGTAGATCGAGCGTCAGTTCCAACAAGGTCGGAAGGTCCAGGGATTTGGTGAGCGCGCTCGTAGCTTCCCGCAGGCTGTCAGATTCGCGGGCGCGGCGCCGCTGGGCTTCGTACAAGCGCAGCTTTTCGATCGCGGTACCGATGCCGCCTGCGATGGTGTTGATCAGCCGCTCGTCGTTCTGTGTGAACGCCTCTTCCTTGCGGCTCTCCAGGTTGATCACGCCGATCAGGCGTTCTGCACTCATGATCGGCACGCTCAGCTCGGATTTGATGCCGGGTGTAACCTCGACATATTCGGGCGCAACGGCCACGTTTCCGAGGCGGATCGGCGCTTTGGTGAGGGCCACCATGCCTGTCACCCCTGAACCCATATCCAGCGTCAAATCGATATTCTTGCGGTCCGTCCCTACATAAGACTCGTGCGGCTTGAGCGCGTTGCCATTCTGTGTGACGAGCAGGATTCCGTATGTATCGGGAACAAGCGTGTCGCCGAGAATGCTCGTCACGCGCTGGATGAGCTCGTCCGTGCTGGCCGCGGAGGAGCTTGCCAACGCAACGGCGTGCAGCATGGTCAATTCGCGCACCTGTCGTTGAACCGATTCGGTGGCCTGCTCGCGCTGAATGGCGGCGCTAAGGATGTTGGCTGCCGCACGCAGGGCCTCGATCTCGCTCGGGCTCCACTCGCGTTCGGAGGTGCAGTCCTCGAATCCCATGAATCCCCACCATGCGTTCCCAATCATGATCGGCAGGCAGAGCAGCGATCGCACCTGATCCTGCACCAGCTGCTCCTGCTCCTGCTGCGGCAGCTCGCGCACGATCCCGAAGAGCGGCTCTCCCTGCTGAAATCTCTGGATCCAACGTTGCAGGCCCAGCTTTTTCATATCCGCCATCGGTGAGGCGGTGGATCGGACCTGCGGGGCCACGCCTGGTGCGCACCACTCGTACATTCTCGTGACCTGCGCCAGGTTAACCGCTTCCGCATCGCGCCGGACGATATAGACGCGGCTCGTTTCCGAAACAGCGCCCAATCGGCCGAGGATGGCATTGATGTTGTTCTTCCATTTCTCGGATTTGAGGAACTGATCGGCCGCGTATGCGATCGCCCCGAGGATCGCCTCGCGGCGCCTAAGGCCCTCCTGAGCGCGCTTTTCGGCAGTAACGTCGATGATGACGCCCTGCCAGAAGAGACCTTTGCCTTCTCCGTCCCGGATCAGCGAGGCCAGCTCGCGCACCCAAATCGTGCGGCCGTCGCGCGTCAACATGCGGTATTCAGCATTGAATGGCCCGCCGCCCTCGTTGGCGGCCCGGTCCTGCTCCATTATCTTTGCACGGTCCTCGGGGTGCAGTGATTTCTCCCACAGCTCGTTGTCCGCGATCCATTCTTCGGCAGTGTAGCCCGTCAGGGCCTCGATCCCGGGGTTCATATAGATCGTGGTCTCGTCCGCGGCGCGATCCATATAGATCACGGCGGGAATATTCTCCACCAGTGCGCGGTAACGGGCTTCGGCTTCGCGCAGGAACTGATCTCCGCGTTTGCGCTCCGTAATGTCGCGGTAATTTGCGACGATCGCCTCCACGCCGGGCTCGCGCAGGCGGTTGGTGGCGATCAATTCCAGCCAGCGGGCGGATCCGTCCTTGTGTAACGCGCGAATCTCAACGGTCGTGTGCTCCTCCGGACGGACCAGTGTTCGCTTCATGGCCCGCATGGCTTTCAGGCGGTCACCGGGGTGCACGAACTCCAGCGCGTTCTTGCCGGTCATCTCCTCGACGGAATAGCCGAGCAATTCGCTGGCCGCCGGGCTTTGGAACAGGATGGTCGCGTCTGCAGAGGCCAGCGCGATCACATCCATGCTGTGTTCGATAAGTGAACGGAAACGTTTTTCGCTGCCCGCCAGATCGTCCTGCATTCGCTTCTGCTCGGTAATATCGTGGAACATCGACAGGATGCAGTCCTGGTCGTTCAGCCGGATGATCTCGTAAAACGTCAGCACATCACGCACTTCGCCGCTCTTCGTGAAGAACTTGTCCTGCGCGCCCGCAGCAGGTTTCTGCAACTGAATAGATTTCAGGAGTTCCGTTCGCCGATCCGCGTCGATGAATTTCATTTCTATGACGGTGCGGCCTCGCAGCTCTTCCGGCGCATAGCCCGAAAGCGACCAATATGCCAGGTTTGCGTCGACGAAGCGACCATCCTCCCACGTGGTGATGCAGGTGGCGATGGGGCTGGATTGGAAGACCTTGCTGAAGCGATCCTCGCTCTGCCGGATGGCCTCATCGGCTTTTTTTTGCTCCGTGATATCGAGCATGACACCCTGCCAGTAGAGCGGCTCGTCATTCGCGGCCCGAACCATTTTCGCGGTGTCGCGGATCCATGCGACGCGACCCGATTTTGTGACAATCCGGTACTCGCAGTTGAATTCGAGCTTGCCGGCGTTGGCTTGTGCATGCAAACGCATCACACGCTCGCGGTCATCAGGATGGATCAGTTTGCTCCGTAGATGAGGATCCTCGAGCCATTCGCTCGGTGAATAGCCGGTGATGAGAAGAACTTGCGGACTGGAGTACAGGTTCGTGCTGTCTTCATCGACGGCATCGGTATAGACCGAGGCCGGAATTTGTTCCACCATCTCGCGATAGCGGGCCTCCGCTACGCGCAGATCCAGCTCCATCTGTTTGCGGGCGGTGATATCTTCAACGAAGCCCTCAAAATAGAGCAGGTTGCCGTCAAGATCGTGCACCCTGCGCGCGCTGCTGGAGGTCCAGATGATCGACCTGTCTTTACGAAGGTTCGGCGCCTCAAACTTTTCGACCCAGCCTTCCTTCTCGACCGCCTCGATGAATTTCCGGCGGCTGTCCGTGCCGATGTGGACCTGGCTGCCGATGTCAGTGACCTCCGCGATCATCTCGGCCGGCGAT
>DASXQN010000518.1:0-3942 GCA_036507155.1 Anaerolineales bacterium | reverse complement strand
TCTGGATCCAGTTGGTGATCTTCGCGCTGCTGGTGGGTCTGCTCGTGCTGGTCGGCATCGGATTGGTACAGGCGCAGCGCGGCACCGTCCAGCCCGGCGAGCGCATCCCGGAGCTGATCATCCCACTGTACAGCAAGTATGAATATCAGGACCGCGCCGAGCTCAAGCTGTCCGAGCTGCGCGGCAAGGTGGTGGTGATCAACTTCTGGGCTTCGTGGTGCAAGCCGTGCGAGCAGGAAGCCGCCGAACTGGAGCAGGCCTGGAAGTATTATCAACCGGGTGAGCAGGTCGTGTTCGTCGGGGCGGATTACGTGGATACGCCGAACGAAGCCGGCCTGTACCTGAGCAAGTTCGGCATAACCTATCCCAACGGCCCGGCGGACGCGCACCCGAAGTACAAACTTTCGCAGATGTTCCGCATCCGCGGCGTGCCGGAGACCTACTTCATCGACTCGCAGGGCGTCCTGCGTTTCGTGCAGGTCGGCCCATTCACCTCGTTGGACGAGATCAAATTTCAGGTCGATCAACTCTTGCCTTAAGGGGTGCAAATGGAATTGGCTTCCGTTCTCTTCCTGCTGACGGTGCTTGTCCTGGTTGGTATGTACCTGTACGCGCCGTTCGTCTCACGCACACGACATATAAATGATGCGGAACACCACGATCTCTCCGCGGCCCTGGCCGAGCGCGATCGCATTATCAACGCACTGCAGGAACTGGACTTCGACCACAGCCTCGGCAAGATCCCTGCGGAGGACTATCCCAGCCAGCGCGCCGAATTGGTCAAGAAGGGCGTCGATATCCTGCGCCGCCTGGATGCGCTCAGCTTGTCGCCCGCCGCGGTCGCCAGACAGAACGGCCGCGATGCCGATGCGAGGACCCGGTTGGAGAGCGCGGCAGCCGCGCGCCGCGCCGATGGTGATGCGGCGCCGGAGGCGCCTGGAGCCGGCGTCGTTCGTTCCGACGATGATATCGAATCCATGATCTCCGCCCGGCGCGGTGAGCGCACGGAAAAATCAGCCGGGTTTTGTCCGCGCTGCGGGCAAGCCGTCATGGTCAGCGATCGCTTCTGCCCCTCCTGCGGGAAGGCGTTGTAGTCAACCAGCCGCGCCTCACATTCTGCTTTCTGCATCGCGCTCCAAGGAATCTGGAATGACCTTTCGCTCCGTCACATTTTTCGTACTACTCGGACTCGCCCTCTCCGCCTGCAACTTCACTCTGGCAGCGGATATCACGCCGCCGCCCGATTACGTCCCGCCCACGCCGCTCCCCACGCTCGGCGCGCTCTTCCCGTCCCAAGCCCCGGATGTCCAGCAGGGCGCGGCGCTCTACGCGGAACACTGCCGGGCATGTCACGGCGAGACCGGCATGGGCGACGGCCCGCAGGGACGACAGTTGCCCGTCAGCGTCGCGGCTCTCGGTCTGCCGCAGACTGCTCGCCAGGCCGCACCGGCCCGCTGGTTCACGGTCGTCTCGCAGGGAAACCTCGACCGCTTCATGCCACCGTTCACCAGCCTGTCAGACCAACAGCGCTGGAATGTGGTCGCCTACGCATTAAGCCTGCACGTCACCGCCGAACAGATCGAACAGGGAAAGGCGCTGTTCGAATCCAATTGCGCCGAATGCAGCACGGCCTTTTTCAGCAATCAGGAAAATATGGCGGCCCTTTCGGAGGACGATCTCGTGCTGCTGATCAAGAACGGCGGGACCGTCGTGCCCGCCTTCGGGGCAAGCCTCAGCGAGGAGGGCTTGTTTGCGGTTGCGGCATATTTGCGGACCCTCAGCCTGGCCGCCCCTGTAGTTGATACCGCTACCGGGACTCCCGTCGCGGCGGCGGCCGCGCCTGCCGAAGGGACCGCGCAAGGCGATGCAGTGCCGGTCGCAGGCGAAGGCCTCGTCAGGGGAAGTCTCCAGCGCGCCAGCGGCGCATCCGTGCCGGCCGGCCTGATCGTCAAGCTGCGCGGCTTCGATCACGCCCAGGATACGAGCGGTCCGCAGGAGATCCTCACACTTGAGCGATCGGTTTTGATCGATGGCACATTCACATTTGAGCACGTGCCGTTACCGGAGGGCCGCATCCTTCTTGCCGAAGTGACGTACGATGGCATCACCTATCAATCCGAATTCGCCGTGGTGGACGCGCAAGCTCAGCCCGTTGCGCTCGCGCCGATCACTATTTATGAAAGCAGCGACGATCTGGGCGGGCTGACGTTTCAACAGATCCACGTGGCCTTTGACTTCGGCGCAGCGGATAGTGTGCAGATCTTCGAGATCTATACTTTCCTCAACGAAACCGATCACGCCATCACGATCGAGACTGACGGCACCCGCATGCCGTTCATTGCGCTCCCGGAAGCCGCACAAGACGTGGGCTTTGAAGCGGGCCAAACCACCAACCAGTTCGTGGCGGCTGAAGGCGGCTTCGCCGTTCTGCCCAGCAGCGAGACTTACTCTCTGATCGCCTTCTTTACCCTGCCCTACAACGCGCAGCGGACGGAGATCGCGCAGACCTTTGCGGTGCCTGCCGACTCGGCGCTCGTCTTCGTGCCGGAAGGCGTCAAGCTGCAAAGCAACGACCTCGCGCAGAGCGGCGTCCAGCAGATCTCGAATACCAATTTTCAAACCTACAGCACCGATCATGTGCGCGCCGGAGACACCCTGACCTTCGCTCTTTCGGGCCGGCCGCGCGAAGAGGGCTCGATCTCGATCTTCAACCCGAACCAGGCGCTGGTCTTCGGCGCGGGCGCGCTGGGATTGACGCTCATCGTGCTGGCCCTGTGGATGTACGCGCGCGATCGAAATCAGCCGCACGAGATCGACGACGGCGCGGAGGACGGGTTCGAGCACCCGGAAGACATCATGGATGCCATCCTCGCGATCGACGATCTGCATCGCGCCGGCAAGATTCCGCCTGAAGCCTATCAGGCGCGGCGCGCCGAGTTGAAGGAATTGCTGAGATCCAGGAAATGAAACCATGATCGCTGTGCGTGGCCTTGTCAAGCGCTTTGGTTTGAGAACCGTTTTGCGCAGCGTGGATTTCACGGTCCAACCGGGCGAATTCGTGGCGCTGCTCGGCCCGAACGGCGCGGGCAAGACTACCTTCCTGCGCATCCTGGCTTCGTTGGCACGGCCCTCGGCCGGCGAAGTACGCGTGGCCGGCCTGCGCCTGCCGGACCAGGCCGCGGACGTACGCGCCCGCCTGGGTGTGGTCTCGCATTTGCCGCTGCTCTATGGCGAGCTCAGCGCGCAAGAAAACCTGCGCTTCTATGGACGCATGTACGGAGTACCGCGCCTTGAAGAGCGCGTCGCGGAGATCCTGCACATGGTGGCGCTCGAAGACCGCCGCGAGCCGGTGCGGGCTTTCTCGCGCGGCATGCAACAGCGCCTGGCGATCGGCCGCGCGGTGCTGCACGATCCTGAGGTGATGCTGTTCGATGAGCCCTATACCGGCCTCGATCAGGCGGCCGCCACGATGCTCGACGGGGTCCTGCGCTCGGTCGCGGCGCGCGGACGAACGGTGGTGATGACCTCACACGATCTGGCGCGCGCTCAAAGCCTTGCCACGCGCTTCGACGTCCTGGCGCATGGTGTGATCGCGGCCTCGGCCACGCGCAAGCAGGCGGCCGGGCAGGGTTTAGCCAGGATTTATGAACGGGCTCTGGCAGGCTGAGATGGCAACACTGAAGAGCGGCAACCGATTGCCCCAAAGTTCCTCGCGGAGCACGCGTGCCGGCAAGGGTATCCCGAGCGCAGCGATCGCGGCGCGGCCCGCAGGGAATGTGCGGCGGGCGCCGATGCCCAGTTTCTTCGGCGCGCTGGCTGCGCTGGTCCAAAAAGATCTAACGGCGGAGTACAGGTCGCGAGAATTGCTCACGGCTATGCTGATCTTTTCGATCCTGGTGATCTTCATCTTCAATTTTGCCCTGGAGCTTGACATTCAGACCC
>DASXQN010000517.1:0-5028 GCA_036507155.1 Anaerolineales bacterium | reverse complement strand
AAAGAGATCCAGGATTTCTGTCACACCCATCGCGATAAAGTGGAAGCCGTCTTTCACACGCTTTCCTACTTCGATGGGCTCAACTTTGCAGCCAGAGCGCGCGCCAACACGTTATTCTCGGTCGGTTTGATGGACAAGATCTGTCCGCCTTCGACGGTCTACGCGGCGTACAATCACTGGGCCGGCGGAAAAGACATACGCGTGTATGCGTACAACGGTCACGAGGGTGGCGGGAGCTATCAGACGATCGAGAAGTTGAAGTTTATCAAGGGGATGTGGAAATAAGAATCATCCATGTCATTGCGAGGAGTGGCGCCGTGGGCGCCGCGACGTGGCAATCTCCGGATTGATGATTGCTTGAGATTGCCACGCTCCCCTTCGCTGCGCTCCAGGTCGCTCGCAATGACATTTGAAAAGGAAAATTCATGACAGATGTCGTCATCGCCGGCCTCGGGCAAACCGAGGTCGGTGAGCATTGGAACATCGGCCTGCGCGACCTGGCCTTCGCCGCGATCCAGGACGCGATCCGGGATTCGGGCGGGCTGCGCCCGCAGGCGCTGTTCGTCGGCAACATGCTGGCGCCGAACCTCTCCAATCAAGCGCACCTCGGCACGCTGCTGGCCGATTACGCCGGCCTGGCAGGCATCGAAGCCGTGACGCTCGAAGCCGCGGGCGCTTCCGGCGGCGCGGCCCTACGTCAAGGTTACCTGGCTGTGGCCAGCGGCATGGTGGACATCGCGCTGGTGGTCGGCGTGGAGAAGTTCACCGATCAGGTCGGTCCCGGCGTGGATGCGGCCCTGGCCAGCACCGGCGATTCGGATTTCGAATCCGTGCAAGGCCTGACGCCCACCGGCCAGGCAGCGCTGCTCATGCGCCGTTACATGCACGAACACGATGTTCCCGCGGATGGCCTGGCCGGATTCGCCATCACCGCACATGCCAACGGCGTGGACAATCCATGCGCGATGTTCCGCAAAGCCATCCAGCCGGCCACCTATGCGCGCGCCGAGATCGTCAGCGAGCCGCTCAACCTGTTCGACATCGCACCCAACGCTGACGGAGCAGCTGCGCTGGTGCTGACGCGCCGCGAGCTGCTTCCATCAAATGGAGCGCAGCCGCTCGTCAAGATCGCCGGCTCCGCCAACGCCTCGGACACACTTGCCTTGCACGACCGCAAAGACATCCTGTATTTCGAGGCGGCGCAGATCTCGGCCGGCAAGGCCATGAAACAAGCGGGCCGCATCCTGGATGATATCGACCTGTTCGAATATCATGACATGTACAGCATCTATGCGGCCTTGTCTTTGGAAGCCGTGGGCTTCGCGATAAAGGGCCGCGGCTGGAAGCTGGCCGCGGACGGAGCCATCGCCCGTGGCGGCCGCATCCCATGTGCAACGTTCGGAGGGCTGAAGGCGCGCGGCTTCCCCGGCGGGGCCTCGGGCGTGTACCAGGCCGTCGAAGCGGCGATCCAGCTCCGAGGTCAGGCCGGAGCGAATCAGGTCGAGGGCGCCCAGACCGCATTGATCCAGTCGCTCGGCGGGCCGGCCTCCACCGCCGTTTCGCACGTCCTGCAAAAGGCGGATAATTAGCTTAAGAAGACTCCTTATTGAGGGGTCCATTCCAGGCCTGATAGTTCCTGATAGTTCCGCCACGTACAATTGGGGTACATCAACGAAGGAGCACGTGCATGGAAATCCCGCGCCACTGGCGACTCAAACAGCAACGATATGCCCTGGTGGGAGAGGTCTGTCCCCATTGCGAGAACAAGATCTTCCCGCCTCGGGACATCTGCCCGAACTGCGGCGGCGAAGCCCGCACCTTGTACGCATTCAGCGGCAAGGGCGAGGTCTACTCCTTCACCACCATCTATGAAGCGCCTGCCGGCTACGAGACGACCGCACCGTACACAGTGGCGCTCGTCAAGCTGGAAGAAGGACCGATGGTTACGGCGCAGCTTACCGACCTGGGGGAGGGGTCAGTGGCGATCGGTATGCCGGTCGAAATGGTGACCCGCAAGATGCGCGACGACGGCGATGAGCGCGGCCTGATCGTGTACGGATACAAGTTCAGACCTGTTCTCGAGTAACCCAAAAACCTGAAGTGATTCTACGAACAACACGAGACGCCTGCCAAACAGGGGCGTCTCTTTTTTCATCCCGGGTGTGATATGTCTGACTGATTCACGGCGTTCGGCGCATGCCGGCTCTCGAATTGAGGTTATACTCTGCATTTAACCACCTTTGCCGAAGGCAGCACGCTTATGCAGCCCCTGAGAACTCATGAAGATCTTGCCCGCCTGAAAATCGCCTGGGAAGTATTCACGTCAACTGGAAAAATCTTGGAAGATGCCGGACTGAATCCTTTGGTATCGTCCTCCTGGCAGCGGTGCAGCATGCGAATGAATCCAAACGGCCCATTGAACTGGACTTACGCAGCTGAGCATGCGCTGCAAAGCACACTTAGACAGCACACAACTCTTCGAAACGTTGCACGTCCGATCATGGAGGATATTTTCCAATTCATGGAGGACTGCCGCGCCGTATTGATTCTCACCGACAGCACAGGCTGCCTGCTTGAAGTGCTCGGCGACCCCGGTTTGACGGCCGAATTGCGGACGATGGGGCTGAGATCCGGAGCATATCTTGATGAAGGGCATCTGGGGACGAATGCAATCGCCGTGACTCTTTTTGAGGCGATGCCGGCACAAATCGTCGGCCCGGAACATTTTTTTCTGAAATTTCACGGTCTTTGCTCAGCAGCCGCCTCTGTCCATGAAATAGAGGGCCATCCCATTGGAGTTCTTGGGTTGGTGGAACTGGTGCAACAACATAGCGAGCAGTCCTTCGGCGTTGTGGTCGCGGGCGCCAGAGCCGTGGAGAACCAGTTGCGCGCGGACCTGATCGTGCGCGAAGCAAATGCGAAAACAGCAGAACTCTACGCAACGATGGACTCCATCACGGAGGGCGTTCTCGCCTGGTCCAGTAACGGCATGATTCTGTATCTGAACGACCAAGCGGGAAAAACTCTGCATCTCTCACCCACAGCGGTGGTTGGCCGTCCAATGTCGGAATTTTTTTCACTGCCGGAGAACATCGCGCGGGCCGTCGCGCTTGGCCAGGAACTGAACGATATTGAAACTGCCTTTGCCGTGGATGGGACTCCCCGGGAATGCCTGGCCAGCCTGCGCATCATCCCATCGCAGGAAAACGACACCCTGGTTTTCATCATGACGATCCGCCGTATTGAACAGGTGCATCAACTGGTCAACCGGCTGGTTGGCGCCCAGGCACGCTTGACATTGGATGACATCGTCGGGCACGGAGCCGCCGCACGAAAAATCCGCAAACAGGCGCTGGCTGCGGCCAATGCCGGAGCCTGCGTGTTATTAACCGGTGAAGCTGGAACCGGCAAGAACATCCTGGCGCGGGCCATCCACAACAGTGGGCAGCGTGCGGGCGGACCTTTCCTGGCCATCAACTGTCGGGCCATCCCGCGCGAACTGGCGCTGGGAGAATTCCTGGGGTTTGAGGCCGGCGCATTTAACAGCGGGCCCTCTTCAGGGCAGCCGAGCAAGTTCGAGCTGGCTCAGGGAGGCACGTTGTTCCTGGAAGAAATAGAAGCTCTCCCGCTCGAGACGCAGGCCGCCCTTCAGCGCGTGATCGAAATGGGAGACGTGATCCGACTGGGGGGCAATCGCGTGATTCCCGTTGAGGCCAGGATCATCGCCTCCACCACACGATCGATGGATGAGCTCCTGGAGCGGGAGTCCTTCCGCCATGATCTACTGCTCAGGCTGAGTTCATTCGTCATCTCTATGGAACCGGTCCGGAATCGCTCGGAGGATGTCCCGCTGCTGGTGGAGCACTTGCTGGACAAACTGACCATCCAACTGAGCCGCGCGGTGAAAATCTCCCCGGAGGCTCTAGACGCCATGTGTGACTATGCCTGGCCCGGAAATATCCGCGAGATCGAGACTGTCATGGAAAGGGCCGCTTTATTGTTGGAGGGCTCTCAGATTGAGCTCGAGCATCTGCCCCCTGCAATCGGAAAGCCCAGCGCTCTGGTCAAGGGTAAGACGCTACCTCAACCCGTGCGGACTCTGTTGGAGGCTGAAAAGGAAGCGATCATCGCGGCCGGTGAGGCTGCACATGGCAACCTGACGAAAGCCGCAAAATCCCTGGGCATCAGCCGGACCACGCTCTGGCGGAAGATGAAGGAATTCAAGATATCGATGGATAGACAGAGCTAGTGTTTCATAATAAAACACCAGCGACTGGAAATGTGTCTTGAAATGAAACAAATGACCTGATTCTTTGGCTTCCGCACGTCGAGGGGGTAACATGAATGTATGTTCTGCACTACGCATACCCATCGCCAATTTGTGAAAGTTAAGTCTTTCCAATTACCCGCCGCCCGGCGCGTCTTCGCGTCCAGCGGCGCTTTTTTTCGTCAGGAGGTACTTATTGGTAATTAACCATTCCTTTTCGCGAATGTCTTGAACCTGTACCACGCACGCGTCCACCACATTCTTATCAGCAATGAGTGAGAGCTAGCTCTCGAAAGGAAACCAAAATGGCTGTAAACAAGACACCCACAATGAGTCAGAAGTTCCTCGCGGAAGTAATCGGGACCGCATTCCTGGTATGGGTTGGCCCGGGATCCATTACCACGTTTAGTTTTATCTCCGGCGGCGCGCTGCCTTTTACGCTGGCCGATCTTGGCATGATTTCCCTGGCATTCGCCTTCGCTATTCTGGCCATGATCTACACGATCGGACATATCTCAGGCTGCCATCTCAATCCTGCAGTCACCCTGGCCATGGCAGTTAGCAAGCGCATGTCCTGGAAGGATGCCTTCGTCTACTGGGGCGCGGAACTGGTCGGCGCATTCCTGGGCGCCGGGTTCATCGGCCTTTGCTACGGTTTTGCCAACGCTGCGCAGCTCGGATACGGCGCAACCAACTTCAGCGAAGCAAGCACCGGGTACCTGGTTGCGATCCTCGCCGAGATGGTCGGTACCGCCTTTCTC
>DASXQN010000516.1:0-3591 GCA_036507155.1 Anaerolineales bacterium | reverse complement strand
CGGATCACCTATAGTCACGATCATCGGCCTTGTGAAGCCGGGTGTCGGTCCACCGAGGAGGCCGTCCGATCCTCGGCATTGTGGACCGGTGATCGCGGGTCCAGTCCGTACCGATCGCGACCTCGAGCCCCACGTTTCGCTTGACACCACACCGCGGCGGATCAAGCCTACCGCGCTTCGGTTCTCATTGATCAAGGGACTTGGCGGTGCGCAGGTGTCGCCTCGGCCCATCACGATCGCTAATTACAGTTCCGACGATCAAGAGAGTCCGCTGTTCTAGGATCTGATGAGATTCACACAGCCTTGATTTGCGGGCGAGGTGCTCGTGCGCGAAGCGGGAAGCGCCGTCGAGTGCGAGATGCTGGAGCGCTGGTACGAGACGGGAGGACACGCGGCCGGGAGAGATCGCAATGACCTGGCGATGACCCGCACGGACGCCGTCGCCCGCGCGTTCCTTGCCGAGTGGCGGCGCACCGATGCTGGATCGGTTGGGGCTACTCGTTGAGATCAGCTACGAGAAGTATTGGAGGATCAACGGCTCGACGAACCCGATGCAGCTTGCAACTGCCGCCGCCTGAATCTTCGCCCAATCGGCATGGAGCGCATCATTGCGAAACTTTAGGTAGCTCTGAGCGATTCCAATTTGAGGTCCCTGAAGGATTCCCGCCTTTTTTAATGCCGCGAGAACATCCGCTAGGTCAGGGCGGCCTTGCACTCCGGCAAGCTCGGAACCCATTCGTCGGATTGTGTCCTCAAACGTCGCGGCGGTTAAGACTGCGGCGACGTTTTTGGCACCATCCGTACCGTCGGCGAGAGCTTCCTTCGCGAGACCAAGCATGTCGGCCATAACTTCGCCTAACGCACGGCGCTCAATGTTGCCGACCAGCCCGGCTTGGACGTCCGCCTTCAGTGTTTTCAAGGTACCTTAGACCGCAGGCCAGACGTACTTCACGAAGTTGTACCAGAGTTGCGTCTGTTTGCCATGCGCCGAATCGACGACTTGCAGCAGGGTCGCTTGATGCTGGCTGCCCCTACCATGAATCGCTTCCAACACAGTTAACGTTCCTTGCAGGGCCTCGTTTACGGCACTGTATCCCTCAAGCTCGCCTTGCACCTGCGTGGCGAGCAGCTCGTCGATGCGCTGGACGATGACCTTTTCGTCGATGGGCGGCATGGGCAGCGGCGAACGCCGGATTATTTGCTTGGTAGGGCAACCACGTCAAATCAAAGGTCGGTTACTTTACGCGCGGGCGCTGCGCGAGTGGCTCGCCGAGCGCGACGTCCTGACCCGCACGCAGAAGCGCGGTGCCACGCGCAGGAGAAGCTGATATGACCGTCAGGGACGACGTCCGTGCACTCGGCCGATTCATCGTTTCGTACTTGTTTTGGATTGGCGTCCTTGCGGCGACGAACGTAGCGGTGTGGGCAGGTATGGAATGCTCATGGCGCAGGTGGCCTCCGACAGATCTTTGGGCGGTACGGATGTACTTCGCCTCGGGCCTTTTGCTGTTCGACAACCTGTGCGTCCTGTGGTGGTATGCCGACTCGACGAAGAAGTTGGTCTACAGCGCCGAGGCCCAACGGCGAATCCTGGAAGCACAACTGGGCCAGGCGCAGGCCGAATACAAGGAGTCGCAGCGACAGGTACTCGTTTCTCAGAAGCCCGTCGTGTACACGGAAAGAGTCGAGCACCCCGATCGTGAGGGTCACGTCAACTACTTCGTCCGCAACGCCGGAGGCGGTCCGGCGGTGAACGTCTACTACATCGGTCTCTTCGAGCTCGCTTTCGGGCAACCCATTTCGCTGGGAGCGTTGGCTGCCGGTGACGCCCGCCCGCTTCCGGCCGCCGTGCACAAGATCCTGCGAGAAGGTCACGGTGGAATCAGATATGTCCTCGTCGCGGAGGCGCATTACACGCGGACTACCCAATGGACTCCGACGCTCAACGTCCGAACGCACACAGCCGGTAGGCATGGTGGGCAGGTTTTGTATCGAACGGCCGAACCCGCCATTCCGCCGCCGAGGCTTCAGTATCAGAGCTTGCGCGACTACATGGCTAACAACAGCGCTCGATTCGCCGAACAGCTGTTGGCGTTCTCCAGAGAGGAGGCCGCCGAATGATCGCGCGAAGGAAGGAGAAGCGCCCCGCCCGGCTGGTCGACGATCATCTCGCCGATGTCGGTCGTCCTGGCGTTCGTCGTCTCGGTGTCGGTGGGATTAATCTTCGGCGTGTATCCCGCCCTGAAGGCGGCGCGGCTGGATCCCGGCGTCGCGCTGCGCCATGAGTGGCTCACGGTTCAACGCGAAAGCTCGCTGCGAGTCGGTTTCGGCAACCGGTGATCAACAACGGTTGAACAGCGGCTTCAATGACCGGTGTTCGCTTTGGGCTCGCCGCACCTCGGCCCGAGGTGAGCCGAAACGCACCTTCAATCCGCAGATTAAGAGTCGCTTCCAGCCAGTCGAAAACACGAAGGAATTGAGCAATTCTACGCGCGTCAAGGGCTGCAGATCGTGGCAGCGGACGGCAGAGCCACGCAACCCAGACGCAACCGGCAAACCACGTTGAAAGCTTGTTCCCTTACTCACGATGAATCACGGAAACGACTGAATCTTGGGAACAAGTTTATGTAGTGTTTTCAACAACTTCAAGAAAGATTTCCATTCTTGTTTTGTTGTTCCCACATACTAACGGGAACAAGGGAACAACAAACGCCGGTGGCTGGCAGGACCGCTGGCAGGCCTCACGATATCAGTGAGTCAGCGGGGAAGGGTCTGGTAAACCGAACCCAATTATCTGGCCCGGGCTTGGTGAACTACGACCTGATAAATTGCACGCAGTGCGGCGTCGTCGAGCACGTTATAGACCTACGGGTGCGTGAAGCTCTCGACGAGGTGTTAACCATCCTTCGCGATCCGCCGTGGGGTCGATGAGCGAGGAGTGAGCCTATGGGCGATCTTGAGCCGCGCATCAACGTCCCTGCTGTGATTGCGAAGGGAATCATCAGCGGTATCCCATTGGTCGGCCCGGTCGCCGCTGAAGTGTTCTGGGAGGTGCTACCGAACAAGCGACTAGACCGAATCGAGCAGGTCCTTGATGAGCTCGGCCAGCGGCTTTCGGACGTAGAGCCCGAACGGGTGCGCCGACAGATGCTTGAGCCTGTGTTCGTCGACCTTCTCGACGAAGGGGTGAGGCAGGCCACGCGCACTAGTTCAGATCAACGGCTGCAGGAGATCGCGGCGGTCCTAGCGGGCGGTATTCGGGAAGGTGATGTCGCGGAGCTTGATCGAAAGTTCCTACTCCACCTACTTGACGAACTGAACGACACGGAGGTTCTACTTCTGTCGATGTACGGCAAAGAGGAGCCAGCGCGGACCGAAATCGTGAAGGCGCACGCTGCGGCGCTCGTCTATGAGCTAGTGGCGTTTGCGGGCCCGCATTCCAGGCCGGACGTGATCGAACAGGAACAGGTCCTCGGCGGACATCTGAAAACCGGCCATTAACCGACACCGCAAAACCGGCCATTACGGCATGGCGATCGAGACAGGGTTGTTGATCGGTCTCGTTCTTTGCGTTCGCGGTCTTTTGGTTCC
>DASXQN010000515.1:0-5243 GCA_036507155.1 Anaerolineales bacterium | reverse complement strand
CGTTGCGAGCGCTGATCCAGCTCGGCGGCGCGGTTGAGGCTCTCCTCATACAGCCGCGCGTTTTCGAGCGAAACCAAAGCCTGGCTGGCAAAGGTGGTGGCCACCTGGATGTACTCGCGCGAGAAGTATTGCGCCTGCCATTTTTCGAGCGCCAGCACACCCGCCAGTTCACCCTTCGAGAGCAGCGGGATGCCCAGCCACGACAGGCGCGGCGCCCCGACGGCCGGGAAGCGCGGGTCCTGCCGCACATCGCCGACCGAGATGGGCTGGCCCGTGCGCGCCATCTCGTTGAACAAGGCGCTGTCCGAAACCGAGATCGTCAGGCCAAGACGTTTCTCCGTATCGGGGAAACCGGCAGCCGCGCTTACACGCAGGCGGTCTTTATCGCGCAGCCACAGCGTGGCTGTGTCATACGGCAAGACCGGCGTGAGCTGATCCAGCAGGGACGCCACCAGTTGGTCGCTGCGCAGGCTGGAGGTCATGGAGGCGGCCGCGTCGTTGAGGGCTTGCAATTGGCCGGCGCGTTCCTGCGTGGCCTGGACCAGGCGTACGTTCTCGACCGACAGCGCAACCTGCTGCGCGAGCGAGAGCAGCAGCGCCTCGTCTTCGGGCTTGAACGCGGCGACCGTGTTGAAATTGTCGAGCACCAGCAGACCCAGCGCGTCGACACCTGCCAGGATCGGGACGAGCAGGCTCGATACGGGCAATCGTCCGCCGGTGGCTTGTCGGTACAAGAGCAGATTCTCGGCGTTGAGTGAATAATCGCGTGCGAAGTTGATCTCATCCACGCGGCGCGTTTTCTTCTCCGCGAACGTAATGCCGGGCAGCGCCTCCCCGGAGCGATAGTTCAGCCGCAACAGGCTGGCATTATCGGCATAGCCCGCAACCGTGCGCGGGAACAACTCTTGCGACTGATCGTTCCACAGGAACACCACCCCGGCGTGTGCGGCCGGCAGCGCGCGGCGCGCGCTCTCGAGCAGAGCCTTGACCATGTCGTCGGTTGTGAGGCCGCTCAAGCGCCGGCTGAACTCAAGCAGCAGGTCCACTTCTTGCAGGCGCCGGCGGGTCTCGTTCAACAGCGAGATATTCTGCAGAATGACCGAGGTCTGTCGCGAGATCTGGTGATAGACCTGGCGGTCCTCCTGCGTGAACGTGCTCATCGGTTCGGGACTGATGGCCAGCATTGCCGCCACCGAGCGATTCTCCACTTTGACCGGAATACATACCGCACCCTTCGCATGCAGGGACGTCAGCAGTGGGGTATCGCGCCATTCATCGTCTTCATCGAGGTTGGGGATCAGGATCATCTCGCCCGTCTGCAAGACCGTGCGAAGCGGGTTGCGCTGTCCGAACAGGGCCTCGACGTTGGTTGCGCGCGGGATGCTGCCGAGCGTATGCGTGAGCCGCGGACCGTCCGTCGTATCTTCCGCCACAAGCGCGGCCGACATCTCGAGCTGCGTGAGGGTCTCGCGGCCGAGCGCCATCAGCGCGGACGATGCGTCCAACTGGCGGCTGACCGATTCGGTGATGGCCAGGCCGGCGCGCACGCGCTGGGCGCGGCGATCCAGGTTGTGCAGCGAGATGGTCTGCTCCAGGTCCTTGTGCAGCAACAGCGGCAGATCGTTCTGGCTGACGCTGAGGAGTTTCTGCTGGCGCTGCACGCCGTCCTGCAGCGAGACGATGCGGCCCTGCAGTTCACTGAAACGCGCCGAGTTGGTCATGACCAGCGCGGCTTGCGCGGCGAAGACCTCCAGCGCGTCGACCGTTGCGCGGTCCGGGCGCAGGCCGTTGGCGGGATCATCGAGGCTGATCAAGCCGAGCGGTTTGCCCTGCGCGTCCTCAAGCGGGATCAGCAGGAAATCGTCCGGGTCCCAGGCGTTCTGCGCCGGCACCGATGGGTCGATGTTATAGGTGGAGTACACGTAATGGACGTCCGCCGGAAGCACGGGCGTCTGATCCGCGGGAATGTAGTATGAGCGGCTGATCTTGAATTCGGGCTTCATCAATTGCTGCAGGCTCGCCAGCGGCTGCTTGCGGGCCAGCAGTTCGTTGAGTGTATCGGGCTGTATGCCGATGCCGGCGACGCGACGCAGCAGCCCGGAGTCCGGCTCATAGACGCTGATCAACACCACGCGGAAGGGCGTGGACTCGTGGATACCTCGCGCGATGGAGTACAGGGACTGGTCCAGCGGCTGTTCAGAATAAAGGCCATAACTGACATCCGTTAGATTGCCGAGTGTTTCAGCCCGTCGGCGCATCAATTCGCCGCGCTGTCTCTCGTCCTGATACAGACGCGCGTTCGTTACGGCGGTCGCGGCCTGGCCGGCCAGCGTCTCCACCAGATTCAGGGCGTAGGCGTCGAAGAAATCGGGTTCATTCGAATGCAGGTGGATCAAGCCCACGCCTTCACCCTGTAGCGTGATCGGGACGGTCAGCGCGGAGCGCACGCCTTCATGCGGCGGAATTTCGCCCTGCAATTGGAAATCGGTGATGATCAGCGACTTGGCATTCTGCAGGACCTTGCGATCCAGGATCGACAAGCCGGCATCCTGAGAACAGCCGGCCGCCAGGCTCACCTGCAGATCGCCATCCTGGCTCGAGCCGGTGATCAACTGGATCGAGGCGCAATCGGCCCGGATCAGGCGCAGACCTTCGTCGTGGATCACCTCGAGCAGGCGCTTTAGATCCAGCGAGCCGCTGAGCTCGCGGCTGATGCGCGCCACGGCCGTCAACTGCTCAACGCGCTGCTGCAGCGACTCGTCAGTTTGCAGCATCAGGCCGGCGCTCTCGATCGCGGCTGCCAATTGTCCCGCGGCGGTCGCAACGACCTGCACGTCGTACGAGTTGAAGTGTTCGGCCTGCGCGCTCGCGAGCACCAACTCTCCCACGCTGCGGTCACGCACCACCAGCGGCACAGCCACCGCTGACTCCATCTGCAGGCTTGTCACCAACGGACGGTAGAACGCGGCCAGCGGCTGTTCGATGCTCAAGCGGCCCGAGAGAAACGGGCGCTGCGTGTGCGAGACCGTATCCAGGAATTCAGGCTCGTTGAGGTAGAGCCCGGCGAATGCATCGATCGCGTTCTCAGGAATGCCCCAGGCCGCGCCGCGCTGCAAAAGCAGTTCGCCGCGATCCTGATCGAGCAGGAAGACCGCGCCGACCTCCGCCTGGAACAGACGCGCGAGCTCCTGTGCCGAGTAGCGCAGGATCTCGTCCACGGTGGCGGACGAAGCCGCCAGGCTGGCGATCCGGCGCAATGCGTCCGAGCGCAGGCTGCGGGCGCGCGATTGCTGTACGAGCAAGGCGTTCTCGATGATGGTGGCCGCCTGGTTGGCTACGATGTTCATCAAGCGCAGTTCGTCGCCGGTGAAGGCTGCCGTCCCGCCGCGGTGATGCGAGACCTGCAGATATCCCACCGCGCGGCCCGCGGAAATGAGCGGCGCGAGAGCCGAGTCCCTCAGTGAAGCGGCCACGGCCACATCGGTGAGACCCAGCTGGCGCCATTGGTCATCCCGCGAAGCATCCGTCGTCAGGATCGGCTGCAGGTTTTGCAGCACGGCCTCGGCGGGACTGTCGGGCGCGATCGGCGCACGATAGATCTGCACGATCTGCGGAGGCAGTCCACGGAACGGCACCTGGCCCTCCAAAACGCGCCGGGCTTCATCATATAAGAGGAACCCGACGATCTCGGCTTCGAACAGCGGAGCCACGCTCTCCACCAGCCGCGCGAACAGATCGCGCGGATCCTGAATGGCGCTGATCGCCTGGTTCAAATTTGCCAGGCCGGTCAATTCGGCAACGCGTTGTTGTTCGTCGTCGTACAGGCTGGCATTGCGGATGACGACAGCCGCCTGGCCGGAGATCAATTGCAGCAGATCCACATTATGCTGGCCGAACGCCGCCGCGCTGGATTGGCCGGCTTCGAGCGTACCGACGAGCTCACCGCCGGCGAGCAGCGGGATCCCCAGATAGGCTTGAATGGGAGTGGTCGAACCGTTCAGCGCGGGCAGAGGCTCATTGGTATGGAAAGGCCTGCGTTCCGAGATCAAGCGCGGGGTGTACAGCGCGAACTGCGAGTTGGAGAGCCGCACTACCTTGCGCGTCCCCGCGCCGGTTTCCTGCAACTGGTACGGGATCAACTCCTGGGTGTAGGCGTCCCAAATCTTTAGTTCCAACAAGTCCGAAGGAACGAGTCGGCTTACATTATCAAGGATGGCATGGAGCGTAGCGCCGAGATCGAGGCTGGCAGCGATCGCCTGCCCGAAATCGGTGACGACCTTCAGGATAGAGCCGGAATCCTCGCCGCCTTCCATTGAGAGGGCCGGCCCGAGGTTCATGCCGCGCAACGAGATCAACATGAGCGGATACGTGCCCGGCACCTGATAGGAAGTGGCCTCCATCAACCGGCCGTTGACCGTAACGCGCTTTTGCCCCGGCGCAGCGCACACGTCCAGAAAATCGTCGGACGGCCGCACGTGCCGCGTCAGGCGCTCAAGGTTGGCCGACTCGTCTTCGTTCAAGCCGAACGACTGGCGCGCGAGCGAGTTGAGATATTCGACGCGCCCGCCGGGCTGGAGGATCAGCACCGCGTCGACGGCCTGCTCGACGCCCGGGAGGACGAGCGGGGAGATGTCAGATCGCTTGGAGGTTTGGGCCCGCGGGAGCACGATCAACACAAGCCAGACCAGCAGGACAACGATCAGTCCGGTGGTCATGATTGCGATCCCAGGGCCCGTCGCGGTATTCATGGAAACCAATCACCTTTGATCAGGCGGTGGCAGTGGCGGCATCCTGACGGCGGGCTTCCGCGGCCAGCTCGGTGATCTCGCGGATATCGGCGAATGACTGCTCGTTGGGGGAGATCATGCCGATCACCAGCGTCATGAACGGGACCTTATCCATCCCGCCCTCCGCGTTGGTGGCCTGGATGAATCCCTGCTGGCGATCGATGAAGTTATAGTGCGTCTGGACCTCGGCGGCAAAGCGGTCCTTCAAGCGCTGCTTGAGCGCCGGCGCCGCCTCGTTCGTGGTGATGATGATGAAATTATCGCCGCCCGCATGGCCGATAAAATCGCCCGGCGTGCCGAGCTCGTCCACCACTTCGCCGATCAACATGGTCGCGAAGCGCAGTACATCGTCGCCCGCCACGAAACCATAGACGTCCTTGAATGAGTCGAACTGATTGATGCGCAGGTCCAGCAGCGACCAATCCTGTTCGCGGATGATGCGGCGCAGCTGCTCCT
>DASXQN010000514.1:0-4343 GCA_036507155.1 Anaerolineales bacterium | reverse complement strand
CACCGTAGTTGTGAACAGGTGTACTTAGGAGTTCGATTCCACGGTGCTCGCCCTTTTCACCTTCACGCTCTTTCTGAGTGCCGCGCTGCTGTTCACCGTGCAGCCGATGTTCGGAAAGATGATCCTCCCCATGTTCGGCGGGTCGCCCGCAGTGTGGCTCACGGCGCTCGTTTTCTTCCAACTCATGTTGCTGGCGGGCTATTTGTATGTGCACGCGACCGTCGCATGGTTGGGCCTGCGAAGACAGGCGGCGCTTCATGTAGCGGTGTTGTTGCTACCCCTCGCGGTCTTGCCGGTACGGGTGCTGGCGGGGTGGATGCCGACCTCTGTGGCCCAGCCGCTCGCCTCGGTGTCCTCGGTGCTCTTCGCGTCGATTGGATTGCCCTTTTTTGCCTTGTCTGCCAGCGCGCCGTTGCTCCAACGCTGGTTGGGCAGCTCGCGCCATCCGGCGTCCAGGGATCCCTACTTCCTGTATGGGGCGAGCAATCTCGGCAGCCTCGGGGCGTTGCTCGCCTATCCCGTGTTTCTCGAGCCGTTGCTCCCCCTGAACACTCAAAGCCGCCTGTGGTCGCTGGGGTACGCCATCCTCATGGCGCTGACGCTCGCGTGTGCGATTGCCGTCTGGCGGTCGGGAGCGGCGTCTGCGGACGCGAAGACGCCTGCTGACAAGGTGAATATCGACGCTACTCCGGCGCCATGGCCGGTGCGGCTGCGCTGGCTCGCGCTCGCTGCCGTTCCATCGAGCCTCCTGCTGAGCATCACGGCCTACATCACGACCGATTTGGCCGTGCCGCTGCTGTGGGTGGTTCCGCTCGCGATCTACCTCGCAACCTTCGCGCTCGTGTTTGGGCGGCGGACGATCCTGCCGCGTCGCGCGATGCTGGTCTTGCTTCCGTTCGCTGCGGTAGTGCCGCTGGTGATTGTCACCGGTTACGTCCGTGGAAGGCTCGAATTCATCCTATTTCACCTGCTTGCGCTCTTCGTGGCGGCAATGGTCTGCCATGGCGAGCTGGCCGCGAGCCGGCCGGGTGTGCGGCAACTGACCGAGTTTTATTTATGGCTATCCATCGGTGGGGCGATCGGCGGGCTGTTCAACCTCCTCGTCGCGCCGCTGCTGTTCCGGACGCTGGTCGAGTATCCGCTCGGCCTCGTGCTGTCGTGCCTCATGGCTTCCAGCGGCATGGGAAGTCAGATCGATGCAAAGCCGGGTGCGCGCCCGGCGACATCGACTGAGCGGGAGCGTCAGGCCGGTGGAAAGCGCCGCGCGCCCGCGCTCTCTAAGGACCGGCTCCGCGCACTGTGGCTCGACCTGATCATTGCGGCCGCATTGGGCGTTCTGGTTGTGAGCCTCGAGTTCGTCGCTGAGTTGCTGCTCTTGCCGATTGGCTCGTTACGCTTCGTCGGTGCGGTTTTCGCGGCTCCGATCCTCATCGCGCTCGGATTCCGGCGGCAGCGCATTCGTTTCGCGCTCGTCCTCGCGGCCATCGCGCTCGCTGCCATGCTCTATCCAGAGTGGGGCCAGTCGGTGATCGCCAGGGAGCGCAGCTTCTACGGAGTGTATCGAATCGCGGATCGCGGTGTGTATCGCGTGCTGATCCACGGCACCACGAACCACGGGGCACAATCACTCCGGCCGCAGTTGAGATGTACGCCGCTCAGCTACTATTTCCCGACCGGACCGCTGGGCTACCTCTTCGCCGGCTTCACGGGGGAGCATGCAAAATCGGACATCGCGGTGATCGGGCTGGGCACAGGTTCGACCGCCGGCTACGCGCGACTGGGGCAGCGCTGGACCTTCTACGAGATCGATCCGGCGATCGAACGGATCGCGCGCGATCCACGCTACTTCACGTTCCTGCGCGACTGCGCCCCCCAGGCTCGAGTGGTGATTGGCGACGGGCGTATCTCGCTCACCAGGCAGCCTGACGGCGTCCACGACCTGATCATCTTCGATGCATTCAGCTCGGACGCGATTCCGGTACACCTGCTGACGCGCGAAGCTCTCGACCTGTATCTCCGTAAGCTGGCCCCGCGCGGCGTGCTTGCTTTTCACATCTCCAACAGCTATTTCGATTTACGCCGGGTGCTGTCACGGCTGGCCCGGGATGCGCATCTTGTGGCGTATCTTCGGTTGGGCGACACAGTCACGCCGGCCGAGCAGCATGAAGGCAAGGAGGCGTCGATCTGGGTGGTCATGGCGCGCACGCCTGGCGACCTTGGCACACTGACCCGTGACCCCAAGTGGATCCCATCCCTTCCGGATGTGACCGGACGGGCGTGGACCGACGATTATTCTGACGTTCTTAGCACTCTTATTTCGGGACGCGATTTTTCATTTTAGGGAGTCGCAGATGAATCCATTCCGGAGACAGTGCGGCGTCGAGACGGCCCGGCGGGCCGTCTCTACAAATTCGCTGTTTCCTGATAGCGGTACTAGGAGAAATCCTGGGGCGCGCTGATGTTTTTACTTTCGGGCAAACTGGTAGTCGGAAATCGTTGCCGCAATAAATGAAGGTCCATCCGGGGTTCGGGGCGGCACGCTACGCACGATACGCCCAAGGCAGAGGACCTCGGCCGCCGCATCTCCGGCGAGCTCTGCGGGCAACACGAGAATCATCTGCAGCGTCGTCTGGACATCGAGAGGATTGTTCGTTCTGAAGAGCACGCCTGTCCGGCTGATGTTAACCGTTCGGGCCTCCTGCCAGTGTGTGTCTGCCTCCGTGCGGTAGCGGAGTGTCATTCGAATAGGGTAGCGCCGCCCGCGCACCGGAGCGATCACTGAGGAGATCGAGGAATCCTTGTTCGTATCCAACGGCACTGAAATTTTATCTGACATGTCGTATGACCTGATCTGGGGAGATGGAGGATTTAGAAAATCATCACGATTCAGCCGGCCCTACGTCCTTTCATTACCATCGCCGATGTTCAATGCAGGCAGCACATCCGCGAGCACTCAAATCATGTCCGCATTATAATGGCTTAAGAGTTTTTAACAATGGCCCTCCCGTATGGGCACAAATGGCCCAAAAGTGCTATCAAACCATTTTCTCACGATAGCACCCGCGTATGATCAAAGCGCCAGATGGAAGTATGGAGTCCAGGCTTTAGGCTGAGACAAGTACAGTAATTCATAGATACGATGATAGATTCTGCCGCGATAAGCGAGCTTGAGTTTGGCTATTTGCGCGAAACCACAAACAAGCCCCGCAGGGGCGACGCAGGAAAGCCCAGGGCGTGAGCCCTGGGCTCGAGAGACTTGCGGTGGAAAGCCCTGAAGGGGCGGCGCAGAAACATATTCGTGACGGCGTTCTGTGTCGCCCTTTCAGGGCTCTATTTCTGCAGTGCCAGTTCCCAGGGCTTGCGTCCTGGGCTTTCCTGCGTCGCCCCTGCGGGGCTATTGACTAGGAAACCAGCGGGATGAGAAACATCACCGTAATTATGAACAGGAGTAGCAGTGCGGCGCAGGCATTCAGGCGCAACCAAACCGATTTCGTAACAGAGGCACGGAGGCCGCGCCTGGTCATCCTCGATTCGGACGGTCGCACCGGAGTGCTCGCACAGTCAGGCCTGCCTGCTGTTTCGCTTGCGCGACCGCCTGGCTAGTTTTCGACGCCGCTTTTCTTGATTGCGGTTTCTGGCGGGAATAGGCTGTGTCTGCGCAGAGACCTCGTCCCTGGTCACCATGTCCAAGATCTGCTCGTCTTCGTCCAGGATGTAGACCGGCCGCTTGCCATTCCAGGTCATGAAAAAGTCCGGCGACCTCTTCCCTCCATAATCAATGCCGACGACGCATCGAAAGCGGTGCCTTTTTTCATTCCCACGGCGATAATGTCCTCATCTACGATCACCGGGAGATCAGCCCCCCCGGCCGGCTCGTGTTCACCGAAACCATGGAGCCCTATCCGGAACCTGGCTCGGTGGTGACCGCGGTCTTCACCGAGGAAGCTGGCAAGACCCGACTCACGGCTAAAGTGCGCTATCCGTCGCAAGAGGTGCGTGACATGGTCCTCGGGACGGGCATGGAGACCGGTGCAGGCATCAGCTACGACCGGCTCGAGGACCTGCTTGCGGAGCTGCAGCGGTCCTGAACACTGGCGCGTATCCCGGCGCCGGGCCCCTTCCCCTTCGCGGAGCCAAAAGCCGATCCTGCAGCTAACCCGGCGCCAGTCGACCCATGTCCTCCGAGCCGGCTCTCGTTGAAGCCGGGGGTGTTCACGAGGCAGCGACGGCGAACCTATGGGGGAATTATCGTCATCAGCGTAATGGCGATCGTGATGTACGAAGCGTTCGCCCTGCTCGAACGGCGCATGACCGGCTGGGCAACGCGGGGTATGAATGCCCCC
>DASXQN010000513.1:0-2998 GCA_036507155.1 Anaerolineales bacterium | reverse complement strand
GGAGAGGGGAGCCATTCATTCTGATTCCAACCATGGCCCAGGATCCATTCGCCGGCTTTTGTAGATCTTGCGCGCTCGGCAATGCGCTTCAGACATTCCTCCAGCGTGCCGGTTTCGCAATCCACTTTTTCAAGCGACAGCGAATAACTCTTGAAATGCAGATGCGCGTCGGTCATGCCGGGCAGGATCGTGAGGCCCTGCATATCCTGCGCATTCGTTTTGCCATCCGACAAGCCCGACAATTCATCTTTATCGCCGGCTGCCACGACGCGCTCGCGGTCGATCAGCAGCGCGGAGGCCAGCGGCCGGGCTGCATCTTGAGTGTGGATGCGGGCGTTGAATAGCAGTCTTAGCATGATCTTGGCCCGGAATAGAGACGCCGGGAAATTCCTAGCGCTTCAATCCGGAGGATGATGTCGATCAACAGGTCACAGCAGCTTCTTGAACAGCGCGTCGAGTTCCTCGTCGGAATAATAATGAATGAGAATGGTTCCGCCTTTTCGGCCGTGCCGCAGCGTGACCTTGGTGCCGAGGCTGGCGCGCAATCGCTTTTCCATGTCGTTGACATCCGGTGTGCGGCCGGTCTTCTTCCGGCCCTTCGCCGACGCGGCGGCGGACGGCTTTTTCCCGCCGAGCTTGCGCACCAACTCCTCCACCTGCCGCACGTTCAGGTCCAGGTTGAGGATCGTCTGCAGCGCCGATTCCTGCGCACGGGCGGTGGACAGGCTGAGCAGGGCGCGGGCATGTCCTTCGGTGACCCTCCCATTCACCAGCGCTTGTTTCACCTTGGGCGGCAGACCGAGCAGCCGCATCGTGTTCGTCACTGCCGCGCGGCTCTTGCCGACGCGCGTCGCGACCGACGCATGCGAAAGCCCGAACTCTTCGATCAGTTGACGATAGGCTTCGGCTTCCTCGAGCGGATTCAGGTCCGCGCGCTGGACGTTCTCGATCAGCGCCAGTTCGAGCAATTCCTGGCCGGTCGCGTGGCGCACGATCACCGGCACTGTCTTGAAGCCGGCCTTTTGCGCGGCCTGCAGGCGGCGCTCGCCTGCGATCAATGTGTAGCTGCCGTCCGCGGCAGGCGCCACGATCAGCGGCTGCAGGATGCCGTGTTCACGGATCGAATCGGCCAGCTCGGCCAGTTTGACGGGATCGAAATCCGTGCGCGGCTGATGCGGGTTGCGCTGGATCTGCCCGACCGCAACCTGCGCGACGCCGCCCGCGCCTGCCTTGGGTTGGGCGCCGCCGGGGATGAGGGCATCCAGCCCGCGGCCGAGACCGGAACGTGTTGGCATCCGATGGCCTCCTTGGTTACGCCAGCCGCGCGGCCACTTTTACGCCGTCGCCCTTGAGGACTTCGCGCGCCAACTCCTCGTAGGCTTGCGCGCCGACCGAGCCGGGCGCGTAGCTGGAGATGGGCAGTCCGTAGGAAGGCGCCTCCGCCAGGCGGATGCTGCGCGGCACGACGCTTTTGAAAACCTGTTTTGGAAAATGGCGGTTGACTTCGGCCACGACATCCGTGGATAGATTGGTGCGCGGATCGAACATTGTCAGGATCACGCCGCGCACGCGCAAATCCGGAAAGAGCGCGGAGCGCACGCGTTGAATGGTTTGCGTCAGTTGGCCGAGCCCCTCCAGCGCGAGATACTCGCACTGGACGGGGATCAGCACACCATCCTTCGCGGCGACCAGCCCGTTGATCGTCAAGATGCCGAGCGAAGGCGGACAGTCGATGAGGATGTAATCGTAGCGGCCCTCCAGCGGCTGAAGCGCCTTCTTCAAGCGCGCCTCGCGCGCCAGTTCTTCCACCAGTTCCACTTCCGCGCCCGCCAGCGCCGGTGAAGCCGGCAGGATCGCCATCTTCAACTTTTCATTCTGCAGAATGCTGGCCGAGGCGGGCACCAATCCCAGCAGCGCCTCGTAGGTGCCGCTTTTCACGGTTTGCTTATCGACACCCAGGCAGGACGTGGCGTTGGCCTGCGGATCGAGATCGACGATCAGCACGCGCTGGCCGGCGTTGCCAAGATATGCGCCGAGGTTCACAGCCGTGGTGGTCTTGCCCACGCCGCCCTTCTGGTTCACCAGGGTGTAAATCCGAGTCACGACAGGACCTCCACCAGACTCTCCTGGATCTCTGCCTGGGTTGGAATGCCATCCAGGCCGGTGCGCGTCACCGAGTAGGACGCCAGATGCGTCGCAAAGCGCGCCGCCTCCCAGGGATCGCGGGTGGTGTACATACGATAGAAGAATGCCGCCGCAAAGATATCGCCCGCGCCGGTCGAATCGACCTCTTCGACCCTCGGCGCGCGGAATCGGCGTTGATCGCCGTGCCAGTACAGCCGTACGCCGGCGCTGCTCTCAGTGACAGCCAAAACGCGCGTCGTGTGCGCCATGCGTTCGATCTGTTCCTCGTCCCCACCCACATCTGCGCGGCTGATGACGGCGGCGCCCACGTACGGCAGGACCGCTTCCGCTTCTTCCCACAGGCACGGTTCGACGTGACCGTCGGCATCCCACGTGCGAAGCCAACCTTGCGGAGTAACGCCCACCAGACTACCCGTCAGGCCACGCGCCATATCGCTGGAAATTTCTTGTGCAAGCGGGGCCACGTGCATGATCGAAGCCCCGCGCCACGCGGCCGGAATGTGCTCCAAAGACAAGGGCGCGGCGCGATGGTGCAGGATCTGGCGGCGTCCTTCATCCGATTGTATGTTTTCAAAGGTGGTGCTGTGTTCCGAAGGAACCGATACGACCGGAATGCCTTCCAGCCCACCCAGCGGCGCTTCCGGTCCGGCAGCCGTCACAATGCCCACGCGCAGGCCCAGCGCACGCGCCGTCAGCGCCGAATACGTCACGGTGCCTCCCAGGCGCGGACCGGCCGGCGTCAGGTCGACCGCCAGGTGGCCGATCGCGAGATAGTCCACCGGCTGAAGTGCGACCAGTTCCAACATGAATATATTATAACGGGGAAAAAAATTGCAGGGGCGTGGCGCCAAGG
>DASXQN010000512.1:0-3909 GCA_036507155.1 Anaerolineales bacterium | reverse complement strand
GCCCGACCGGCGCAAGAGCCGCGGCCTGCAAGTCTGGGCGAACGCGGACTACCCGAAGGATGCACGACGCGCCCGTTCGTACGGCGCGGTCGGCATCGGTCTGTGCCGCACCGAGCACATGTTCTTCGAGCCGGAGCGCCTGCCGATCGTGCAGCGCATGATCCTCTCCGGGACGAGCGAAGAACGCACGAAGGCGCTCAACGAGCTGCTGCCTTATCAGCGCAAGGACTTCGATGGTTTGTTTGAAGCGATGGATGGCTATCCCGTCATCATCCGGCTGATCGACCCGCCGCTGCACGAATTCATGCCGGATGAGGAAGCGCTGCTCGAGGACGTCATCACGCAGCGCGTCAAGAACGAGACCGACGGCCTGGCGGAGAAGGAAAGACTGCTGGCGGCAATCCGCTCGATGCGCGAGTCGAATCCGATGATGGGGCTGCGCGGTGTGCGCTTGAGCATCGTCATGCCGGAGATCGTCGAGATGCAGGTGCGCGCCATCTTCGAGGCCGCGGCCGACTGCACCCAGCGCGGCCTGGTCGTCAAGCCTGAGGTGATGATCCCGCTGACGGGAACTGTAAAGGAGCTGGAATGGATCCAGCCGCGACTAGTGCGGATCGCCAAGGCGGTCACGGAAGAGAAGAAGGTCAAGTTTCACTACAAGTTCGGGACGATGATCGAGATCCCGCGCGCCGCCGTTACCGCGGCGGAGGTCGCCTCGCTGGCCGAGTTCTTCTCGTTCGGGACGAATGACCTGACGCAAATGACCTTCGGCTACTCACGCGATGACGCAGAGCGCAACTTCCTGGTGACGTATGTGGAGCAGGGCATCCTGCCCAAGAACCCGTTCCAGACGATCGACCGCGAGGGCGTTGGTAAACTCATGGAGTGGGCGATCAACGAAGGGCGCAAGACGCGGCCGGATTTGGAAGTGGGCATCTGCGGCGAGCACGGCGGCGATCCCGAGTCGATCGAGTGGTGCCATATCATAGGAAACAATTACGTCTCCTGCTCTCCGTTCCGTGTACCGATCGCGCGGCTGTCGGCGGCGCACTCGGCGCTGAAGTATTCGGGCAAGAGAATCGCCGAAGACAAATAGAGTCAACCTGTGATAAAAGTGCGACGTCCCGCGCCGCGCGGGACGTCGCACTTTTATTCCAGCGCGAACGGCGAGAGGAAGCCGATCACGTTTTCGCCCAGTGCATCATTGTTGTAACCGCCTTCCATCACGATCTCGCTGGGCAGCTTCAGCGCCGCGATCTCTTCGCCGATCGCCTTGATCCCGGCGCGGGAGACACGAATCTTTCCGAGCGGATCCGCCTCGTAAATATCCATACCCGCCGAGATGACGAGATGCGCCGGTTCAAATTCGCGGATCAGCGTCAGCGCCTTGCGAAGCGTTGCCAGGTATTGCGCATCATCTGTCCCTGGTGCCAACGGATAATTGCGATGGAAACCCGCGCCAGGCCCTTCGCCGCGTTCGTCGGCATAGCCGCTAAAATATGGGTACTCCAGGCCCGGATCGGCGTGGATGGAAATCGTGAGCACATCGTTCCGATCGTAGAAAATGTCCTGCGTGCCATTGCCGGCGTGGTAGTCCACATCCAGGAGCGCTGTCCTGCCGGCCGCGCTGAGCCAGTTCGCCGCGATGGCCGCGTTGTTGAGATAGCAATACCCGCCGCAGTTCGCCTTGCCCGCGTGATGGCCCGGCGGCCTGCATAACGCGAAGGCCGCGCGCTCGCCATCCCGCACCGCTTGCGCGCCGGACAACGCGCAGTTCGCGGCAGCAAGTGCGGCCGCGTACGTCCCCGCCACGATCGGCGCGGAGAGATCCATCATGTAATAACCGGCGCGGCCGAGCAAGGCAACGGGTTTGCGGCGCCAGCCGGCCGGCGGAAATGTAGATGGCAGCAGCGCGGACCCGTCAGCGGAGGCAGCAGCCGCGGGATCGGCGGCCAGCCACTCGGTCCAGGCCGAGGCGAGGAACTGGAGATAGTCCGCGTTGTGGACCGCCAGGATCGGTTGGAGGCCGAAGTCCGATGGGCCCTGGATCTCCGCCCAATCCGTCGAGCGCAGCGCCTGCAGGATGCGCGTGGCGCGCTCGGGCACCTCGAAGGTCGGCGTGCGGACGCCGCCGTCGAACACCTCGAACGTCGGATGGTGGCTCAAGTGGGCGTCCGTGTAAAATACTTTCATCGTAAGACTATTTTACCCGCGGGCGTCCAAGCCTCGACTGATCCAGGAGGACTTGTGGACCTGATAACAGCAATTCACAGCCGCCAATCCATCGGCCATGTCAAGCCCGATCCGGTGCCGCGCGCTGAGATCGAGAAGCTGCTCGCTGCCGCGGTTCAAGCGCCGAACCACTACAAGGTGCGGCCGTGGCGTTTCGTGGTGCTGACGGGCAAGGGCCTCGAAAGGCTCGGGGATGTGATGGCTGCCTCGCAAAGCGAACGATTTCCCGAGCTGCAGGCCGAAGCCCTCGACATCACGCGTGCGTTACCGCGGCGCGCGCCGCTGGTGATCGCGGTGGGCGTGGACAAGCCGGCGGAACCAAAGGTGTTGCAAATCGAGAATGTGTGTGCCGCAGCCGCGGCTTGCAATAACATCTTGCTCGCGGCGCATGCCGGGGGATTGGCTGCGAAGTGGCGTACAGGCGAGTGGGCCAGCGACGCGCAGGTAAGAGCGTTCCTCGGTTTTGAGCCCGACCAGCCGTTGATCGCGTTCTTGTATATCGGCTATCCCGAGTTTGTCGCGGAATCCTTGCAGCGGCCGACTTTCGAAGATCGTGTGATCTGGATGGATTAGGCAAATTAAAGCAACTGACCGGCAGTATATGGTCCAATGACCACGCACCGCCGGTCAGTTTTTGATTCGCAACCTAAAACACGAGATAGCGCGCGATCGCCATCATGATGGTGGCGAGTAATAATGCGACGACGTTTACGGACCCAATCGTCCCTTGCCGTTTCGCAAGCGCTTGCAGTTTCGCGAGCTGGTCCGGTGCCGGCTTGCCCTGGATCGAAGCGCTCAAGCGGGCCAACGCGCCGCTGGTAATTCCGACCAGGATCCCGCATACCAGACCGATTAAGGCGAAGGCAGCGCCGATCGCAAAGCCGATGCCCGGTCCTGAGTTCTCCCATGCAGAGGTGAAGCCGTTCGAATCATGATAATAGAGCGCAAAGCCGGCCAGGACCGTCAGGATCGCGGTCGTGGCGATCAGTGCAGAGAAGCGCGTCCGCAAGATGAAATGACGCATGAATTGCTGGCCCGCGTCCTGAGTCGCCCCGATCGTCGGCCCGATGAAGAAAGCCAGGGTGACGGAGGCGCCGACCCAGATCACGCCGCAGATCACATGTACCAGCCGCAACACGATCACGAAAATGTCCATTGTTCCACCTCGCCATTGAATTTTAGTGAGCAGTATCCGTAGTATCTAACCCGGGCTGCGATGCGCCGATGCGCGTGCCATCTCACGGAGGCGGCCAGGGGATATCCCGGGGCTGCGAATATCCATGCTTCTCCACGGTGTAGATCTGGCCGGAAGAAGCCTCCGGGCAGCCGCCCTCGTCTAGTTACAGCGCCTTTACAGTCACGGTTGCGATCAAGCCCAGCCAGTATGCCGCGGTGTAGTAAACGAACAGCGGCTGCCGGCCGCGCTTCCAAAGCAGGAACGCGGACAGGATCGCCAGCAATGCAACGACATACAGGTCCAGGCCGATCACCTCAAATCCCAGGTTGGCCAGGATGCCCGCGCCCAGGAAGAGTGCGTTCAAACTCAGGAGAGCGACGTCGCCGCGGCTGACCCTTCCGCGGAACGGAAAGATCGCTTGCAGGAAAAGCAGCGCCGAATTGACCATCACGAACCCTGTGAAGAAGATCCAGTGGCTGAACTCATCGTCATTGAAGCTC
>DASXQN010000511.1:0-3061 GCA_036507155.1 Anaerolineales bacterium | reverse complement strand
CACGGCGTCGATGACATTGGATTTGCCGCAGCCGTTCGGCCCGACGACGCCGACGAGCTGGCCCGGGATGTGGATCGAGGTCGGATCGACGAAGGACTTGAAACCGGAGAGCTTGATCTGCGAGAGACGCACGAAAAAAATGATACCATCTGCGCGCTCGCATTCCTCCGGTTTTCACCGCTCCGGTCCTCATTGCCTTCGCGTCCAAGCAAGCGCCTCGAGACGTTCGCCAATCCCGCGCGCGAGCGCGATTACCGGATCCACATGGAAATTCCGGAGTTCACCTGTCTTTGTCCGAAGACCGGGCAACCGGACTTCGCCACGCTGGTGCTCGATTACATTCCCGATCGCCTCTGCGTCGAGCTGAAATCGCTCAAGCTCTACGTCTGGTCCTATCGCGATGAAGGCGCGTTCCACGAGGCGGTGACCAATCGCATCCTCGACGATCTGGTGCGCGCGACCAAGCCGCGCTTCATGAAGCTCGAGGCGCGCTTCAACGTGCGCGGCGGGATTTATACGACCGTGGTTGCGGAACACCGGAAAAAGGGCTGGCGCGGAGAACTGCCCGCCAGGTGAACCCGCTCCTCGCAAGACTCAACCCTTATCCCTTCGAGAAGCTGCGCGCGCTGATCGCCGGCAATTCGCCCGATCCGAAGCTCAGCCCGATCAATCTCTCCATCGGCGAGCCCAAGCACCCGACGCCGCGCCTGGTGAAGGACGCGCTTGCCGGCGCCCTGGACGGCCTCGCCGTGTATCCAGCGACCGCCGGGACGGTCGAGCTGCGCGAGGCGATTTCAACCTGGCTCGCCCGCCGCTACGGCATTCCGGCGCCCGATCCGAGCACGCAGGTGCTTCCGGTGAATGGAACCCGAGAGGCGCTCTTTGCCTTTGCGCAGACAGTTGTAGATCCCAATCCAAATGCAAAAGTGGTTTGCCCCAATCCCTTCTATCAAATATACGAGGGGGCAGCCCTTCTAGCTGGTGCCACCCCGGTCTACGGCGACCCCGACGATTGGCAGGGTGTCCAGCTTATCTATGCCTGCTCGCCGGCCAACCCGAGCGGCGCGGTCCTTTCCCTGGAAAAGTGGCAGAAGCTCTTCGAGCTCTCCGACCGCCACGGTTTCATCATCGCCTCCGACGAGTGCTACTCGGAGATCTATTTCGACGAGCCACCGCTCGGGGCGTTGGAAGCAGCATCCAGACTCAATAGAAAGGATTTTGCGAGACTGGTGGTGTTCTCCAGCCTGTCCAAGCGCTCCAACGCGCCGGGAATGCGCTCGGGCTTCGTCGCCGGCGATGCCGGCCTGCTGAAGAAATTCCTGCTCTACCGCACCTATCACGGCTCGGCGATGAGCCTCGCCGTGCAGAAGGCCTCGATCGCTGCGTGGAACGACGAGGAGCATGTGCGCGAGAACCGCCGCTTATATGCGGAGAAGTTCAAGGCCGTGCTGCCGTTAATTCAAGAGCCAATGAGAACGGCAATGCCGGATGGCGGCTTCTACCTGTGGATGCGAACCCCGATCGACGATAGCGAGTTCGTGCGGCGGCTGCACCATGAATACAATGTCCTTGTGCTCCCGGGAAGCTTCCTCGCCCGTGAAGCCGGGGGCGAGAACCCCGGCCGCAACCACGTCCGCATCGCGCTGGTCGCGCCTTTGGACGAATGCGTGGAGGCGATCAAGCGCATGATGCAATTTGCCCGAAATCTATGACCGCCCAAAGCGTCATCGAAGCGGCCTGGGAAGGCCGCGCCGCGCTCAGTCCCGCGAACGCCCCGCGCGCGCTGCGCGCGGCAGTCGAAGAAGTCATCGCCGGGCTCGACTCGGGCAAGCTGCGCGTCGCCGAGAAATCCGGCGGCGAGTGGATCACTCACCAGTGGATCAAGATGGCGGTGCTGCTGTCGTTCCGGCTCGAGGACAACCGGGTGATCGAAGGCGGCGCGGCGCGCTATTACGACAAGGTCGCCTCGAAGTTCGCCTCCTTTGACTTCGAAAAAGGCGGCTTTCGGGTCGTACCGCCTGCGGCCGCCCGGCGCGGAGCTTATATCGCCCGCAACGTGATCCTCATGCCCTCGTTCGTGAACATCGGCGCCTATGTCGACGAGGGCACGATGGTGGACACCTGGGCCACGGTCGGTTCTTGCGCGCAGATCGGCAAGAACGTGCACCTTTCGGGGGGCGTCGGGATCGGGGGCGTGCTGGAGCCGCTGCAGGCGAATCCGGTGATCATCGAGGACAACTGCTTCATCGGCGCGCGCTCGGAGGTGGTCGAGGGGCTGATCGTCGAGGAGAACAGCGTTATCTCCATGGGCGTGTTCCTCGGCCAAAGCACGCGCATCCTGGACCGCGCCAGCGGCCGGATCCTCTACGGCCGCGTACCGGCCGGCTCGGTGGTGGTTCCTGGCACTTTGCCCTCGCCCGACGGCAAATACAGCCTGTATTGTGCGGTGATTGTAAAAACTGTTGATGCCAAGACCCGCGCCAAAACCAGCCTGAACGAACTGCTCAGGGGGGATTAAACTAGGGGCATAGCACCAAGGGAGAGGGGCACCATGTCTGCAATGAAGCGGCTGTTCCAGATCATGGCCGATAAAAAGGCCTCGGACATCTTCGTTTCGGTCGGCGCGCCGATCAATATCAAGATCAACGGCAACGCGATGCCGGTGAACCAGACCACCATGACCGCCGAGACGGTGCAGCAGGTGCTCTATGAAGTGCTGAACGAGCGCCAGATCAAGGAGTACGAGGAGGAGATGGAGCTCAACACCGCCTACAACCTGGCGGGCGTGGGCACCTTCCGTATCAGCGCTTTCCGCCAGAAGGGCTCCCCCGCCGTGGTGGTGCGCTATATCCCGGGCAGCATCCCGGCGCTCGACGCCCTCGGCATCCCCGAGGTGCTGAAGGAAGTGATCATGCAGAAGCGCGGCCTGATCCTGATGGTCGGCGCCACCGGCTCGGGCAAGTCGACCTCGCTTGCCGCGATGCTCGACTTCCGCAACGAGCGCAAGTCGGGCCACATCCTGACGCTCGAAGACCCGGTCGAGTACATCTTCCAGAACAAG
>DASXQN010000510.1:0-4756 GCA_036507155.1 Anaerolineales bacterium | reverse complement strand
TTTCAATAACCTTACAACATCCGCCTTGCGGAAAAATGACGCCGCTTCTCCAGAAGCGGCGCTAGTTTGCGTCTTTCGCCGGGAAGAGCGGCCGTCTGTCAGGCCGGCGCGGGAGCGCCGCAACCCGGGCAGACATATTCGTTCTCAGCCGGTATATACGACCTGCCGCAGTTCGGGCAGGTGATCGGTTGAGGTTTCTCTTCTTTAGCCGGCACTTCGCGGACGACCTCGCGCGTGACCGTCCGGGTGCCCGAGCCGCCCCAAAAGATCGGCCCGATCCCGCCGCCCGACCCGGAGGAAGCCGTGCGACTGGTTGATCTTCCCGACGAAGACCTCGAACGGGACGAGCGGGACGAGGACGAATCTGAGCGCGCAGAGCCGCCCAACACCACGAACAGCACAGCGATGATTACGACCGAGGCGACCGTCACGAATACGATTATGGCCGTCAGGCGCAAGGCTCGCGGAAGATCGTACAGCTCGTATCCGTAGCTGAATAGGAAGACCCCGCCGATATAGATCGGCGCGAGCAGGCCAATCAGCGGGACGCCCCGGTCTTGCTCGAGCGAACCCTCCATCCACACGTGATACGCGATCAGAACGATTACCGCCAGGGACGCCAACGCGATCAATCCGCCCGGCACGAGCAGCAGCAGCGGTTTGCCCGGCTTGGCCGCGTCGTAGTGATAATCCATCACCTGATGCGTCTTTGCCCGTACCTGTCTGTCTCTGAAATTCTTGTCTTCTATCACTTGGCTGCTCCTAGACGTTTCCCATTAGGGCGCGGCATGTATCCATCCGCGCTGAAGATTATAGCGCGGACCGCCGTATCTTCGACTAAATATACGTCTTTTCGCCGTGCAAGTTGTCGTAAAAATCAAAACTCGCGCTCTGTATGAAGCGCGAGTCTGAAATACTAACCTCCCGTGCCGTCACGGCGCGTAATACTTGTGGTGTACCGAGCCATCCGTGCCCCGCACGAATACATCCAGCCGGTCCGCGCCCCAACTGACGGCCGCCGGAGAGTCGCTGATCACACCTCCGAGATTTTCCCAGTCGGTTTCGGTCGGCAGCCACATCGAGCCGTCCCAGGCCTTGTGGTACACGGCGCCGTCTGTGCCGCTGGCAAAAACGTCCAGCCTGTTCTCGCCCCAACTGACCGCGGCCGGAGCAGCAGTGATGTTGCCTCCAAGATTCTGCCAGTCCACGGTAGACGGATACCATTGGGAACCGTCCCATGCCTTATGCACCACCGTACCATCCGAGCTTTGCGCGAAGATGTCGAGTCGGTCCATGCCCCAGCTCACCGCGGCGGGCGCGCCCACGATCGCTCCGCCAATGTTCTCCCAATCGGTCGCGGATGGGAACCAGCCCGTCTCGCCCCAGGCCTTATGATAGACCGCGCCATCGGCGCCGCGCACGAAGATATCCAGGCGGTCCGGTCCCCAGCTCGCAGCGGAAGGAGAATCCGTGATCGCGCCGCCCAAGTTTTCCCAATCTTTTGCGGAGGGGAACCACTTGGATCCATCCCATGCTTTATGATACACGGCGCCATCGGTGCCTTGCGCGAAAATGTCCAACCGGTTTTCACCCCAACTTACCACGGTCGGCGACCCGACGATCGTCCCGCCAAGGTTTTCCCAATCCGCGGCGTTTGGGAACCAGCCGGCATTCGTCCAGGCTTTATGATACACAGCGCCATCAGCGCCGCGAATGAAGATATCGATCCGGTCCTGGCCCCAACTGACAGCAGCGGGAGGCGCTGCAGTATTTCCGCCGATATTCTCCCAGTCCGTTTCGGACGGGGACCAACCTGAGGCGCTCCAAGCCTTGTGATACACGGCGCCATCGGCTCCCTGTGCGAAAATATCCAGCCGGTTGGGCTCCCAACTCACTGTAACGGGCGAGCCCACGATACCGCCGCCGATATTTTCCCAGTCCGTCTGCGAAGGTCCCCAGGCAGGGACCGAAACGGTGGAGGTTGGCTCCGGCGCGTTCGTGGTCTCCTCAGGCGTCGGCACGACGGTGCCCGGGAATGTAGACGTAACACAGGCCATCATCGCTAGCGCCAAAAGCAACGTGACACCCAGGATGCGATGCAACAAATTGTTGAAGTTCAATCTTGTGCACATGGGGGTAGCTCACTTTCTTGCATGATTTACAGCAGTTCAAATAACCGGGGCATGGTAGAAGGATCCCCATTGTCGATCTCTTCCTCCCATTTGTATAACGAACCAGTCGTCAATATACAACGGTCCGAATCGATGGATTCGCCGCTGCGCAGGAATCGTCTGAACAAAAAAAGTCCTCCCGACACAGAGGACTTTGATTGAAATCTACTTTCGGGTACGCTTCGGCGGCTCGGATTCACCCCACCACTTCGAGAGATGTGCCGGTGGACGCTGAGGATGATCCTGATAGTGCGATGTGTCATTGAACAGCATCAAGCGCGCGTGTACCGAGTCCTTGAAGTCGACGATGTTCAGGCACGCCGGCGCCTGGTCAAGCCGATCCCGGTATCCGCGCGCATCGAATCCGAGCAGGCTGCTGATGACGAGCCGCAGCGTGGCTTTGTGGGACACGATCAGCACATTCTGTCCCTTGAAGTCTATGACGATGTCGCGAATGACGGGCAGCGCGCGGGCCAGAACGCTGATCCCTGATTCGCCGCCTTCGGGCGCGAAGGTCAGCGGATCCTCCTCCCAGGCGGCGTACTCTTCCGAGAACTTCGCCTCGACGTCCTTGCGCATCATCCCTTCCCAGTGTCCATGACTAATCTCGCGCAAGCTGTCTGCCGCGCGGGGCGTCAGCTTATGAGGGCGGGCGAGACTACGGGCCGTCTCCATCGTCCGATCGAGCGGACTGCAAAACACGGCGGTGATGTGTTGTTCGGCCAGCCGATGTGAGAGACGCTCTGCCTGCGCGCGCCCGTCTTCGGAGAGCGGAATATTCTCCGAACCGGAAAAGCGGTCTTCCATGGTGAGCTGTGTGGCGCCGTGCCGCACGAGATAGAGACGCGTGATCATGTTTTCACCTTTTCCTGGCGGCTATCAATTGCGGATTCATGAAACAGCAGCACTGCCTACTCGTCGCGTATGGTGATTTCACGACCATTGAGGTCCAGTTGCAGCTGATCGCCGTAACCGATACCGGGGATCCTGACCGAGATCACCTCGATCAACGAAGGATTTTGAAAATGCGCCCTCTTCGTCTCCGGGTGCGGGAAGTAGACCCAGCCTTCGTACTCGGTATTTTGAAATCTTACCTCGCAGCGCGAGAATGAGAAAGTTTCGGGCGGATGCAGATCGGTCCACTCCACCCGCTCGAACGTATATTCCGGATGAGCCATCTCGAACACGCGCGGCGCTATCGAAATGTTGAGCGTGCCTTCATAAAACGTAGCGAGATCCAGTCCACGGGTCTTGAAGTACGGCTTCTGTTTCCAGAGCGCTCCGTATGGATACGCCGCAGAGGGCCCGGACGCGACGCGGTGGCCCTCGACGACGCCGCCGTCCACACTGATCCAGGTGGCACTATCTCGGTTCATCGATCGCGGCCCGGATTGTCCTCAGGCAGCGTGGGAGACCGTGCAAAACATCCATGTTGCCAAAACGAATCACGCGCAATCCCATCTCTGCAAAAACCTGTTCGCGCTCAGCGTCATAGTCTGCTTGACGCAGGTGTATTTCTCCATCGACTTCGATGACAAGGGCCGCCGCGTGTCGCATCCGCCTTTCCTTTCTGCCCGGCTGTACGCCTTTGTTGGCCGCCATGCAACACCCGAACTATACAACTTCTGCCGGACCCGTACAAGCCCCGTTCAGTCACTTGCGCTATAATCCAAACATGATGACTCCCTCCCAAAAACTCTGGTCCGACGTCGATCGTTACTTCGTGGATATGCTCGTCCCTGCCGATCCGGCTCTGGACGCCGCGCTCAAAAACAGCGAGGCTGCCGGCCTGCCGGCGATCCAGGTCGCGCCCAATCAAGGCAAGTTGCTCCATCTGCTCGCGCGCGTGCGCGCCGCCCGCAAGATCCTCGAGATCGGGACTCTCGGCGGATATAGCACGATCTGGCTGGCGCGTGCGTTACCGGCGGGCGGCCGTCTCGTGACCCTCGAGTACGATCCGAAGCACGCCGCGGTCGCCGTGGAGAATCTAAGGCGAGCGGGGCTCGACGGCGTGGTCAGCGTTCGGGTGGGCGCCGCGCTTGATTCCCTGCCAAAGATCAAGGCGGAGGGACTCGGTCCTTTCGATCTGATCTTCGTCGACGCGGACAAGAAAAATAACCCAGAGTATTTCCAATGGGCGCTCGATCTATCCACCGCAGGAAGCATCATTGTCATCGACAATGTCGTGCGCGATGGGGCGGTGCTTGATGAGAATTCGAATAACGACGATATCCTTGGCACCCGCCGCGCCATTGAAATGATGGGCAAGGAGCCGCGCGTCGACGCGACCGCCATACAGACGGTGGGCAGCAAGGGCTACGACGGTTTCGCGATCGCGCTGGTAAAGTGATTTCGCGGCATTATCGGCAATTCACGATCCATCGCCACGCGCCTCCTTCGCAAATCCACCTGTCGTCGAGTTGCTTGCCGGTGGCGTCAACGCCTCCGAAAAGAACAACTTGTTTGCGCTCGGGTCATAGCGCCTAACCGGCGAGCCTCGCGCCCAAAGGGCGCGTTTTTCCATTCGCCCCACTTGGTATAATTCCCGCACTTCATCGTTATCTTCACTGGAGCCAGATGACCCC
>DASXQN010000509.1:0-6289 GCA_036507155.1 Anaerolineales bacterium | reverse complement strand
GTTTGCGCAGCAAGTGAGTGGGCTCTCGGTCGGCTGAAGAAGGATAGGTGCGGCTCATCGTTGCAAAAGGTACGGACATGGCTGCTACGATCAGATCTTGCAGACTCGCACAAGGCGCGGCTTCAAGAACACGTGCCGGGTACTCGTCGCATGACCATTCGTCCGAGCGGCGCCTGCTTCAGGCTCGCTGAACGTGACCTGGCGTTTGGCTTTATCCTGGATGCGGACCTGCGCCCGCGCCGGTTTCATCGAGACACCTTTCTTCAGTTTTTCATCTTCCTTGATGCGGATACGGCCGCCGGCCGGATTCGCCGATTTGGCGGAGGGTTCCTTCGGGTGCGCGTCGCCCTTCAAGCGGACGCGGCCCGCAGCATGTTTGATCTTGAGAGGTTCGGTCGTTTCAAAATGGCGGAAGTGCAGCGCCTCCGGGAGGTCGCCGGTGAGCTCATAGAAGCGGTACTCCGTGCCGTTATTGACGCGCAGCACGTGCAGCGGCGGCACGCCAACCGTGGCCAGGGCGCGGTGCAGGAAGTTCTCTTCACCGGTGATCACATGCGTGAACTGTGCTTCGCGCAAGGTGCCGCACACGGGGCAATGACCGGCTTCGAAGGTGACGTCGCTCAGCGGTTTGAGCACTTCCTCATTGGTATGGCACTTCGGGCATGCGAGCGAGGTGATCAGCTCCTGATCCAGCTCGATCATCGCGTCCGGCCCGAGATCTGCGCGGCCGATGCGCAGCAGGTCTGCCAGGGTGGTGCGTTCGGCCCGCGCCGGAAGCTCGGTGATCTTGCCGTAGGTCCAGTGCGACTCGCAATCCTCCCGCGCCACGTACGCCGTGGTGTGCATTTCGTTGACCATGCCGTTGAAATGCGTCACCTTGCCCGGCTCGATCGGCATGTTGTGGATGATCTTGAGCGCTTCCTGCGATTCCATGCCACCGATGATCGAGGCAATGGTGGGAGTCGTTGGCACTTTGCCGAGCAGAATGTTTTGGCGCGCCAACAGCTGGCACGAATAGCGCATCGACAAATCGCGCAGCGCCTGTTCGGTCAGCGTGCATTCGTAGCAGGCGCCCTCCCCGGGTTTGAAGACGCGCATCAAACCGAGCAGCTCCTGGATGGCGCCATCGACCCAGGGTTTGTTCATCCAGTAGCAGAATCGATTGACCGCCAGGCGGGCCTCGCGGTTATCCAGGCAGCCGATGATGGCATCCATCCGCCGGATGACGCCCAACCCGAGCGATGTGGTGACATCTGCATTCAGGTATTGAACGTGCACGCTCGGGTTGACCGATTTCGCGCGCGCCGCGGCCACTTCGGCCTTGCTGCGATTGTTATCGCCTTCACGGAAAAGAACGGAGCGGCTCAGGTTGGCCGCTTCGATGTTATCGAAGTCGATAATGAAGATATGCCCGATGCCCATGAGCGCCAGGTTCTTGATGACCTCATTCCCGAGGGCGCCGGCGCCGATAACGAGCACCTTGGCGTTCTGGACCTTCTCGATTTCCCACCAGGAAATGAACCTGAAGGTACCAAGGCGGTCTGTGCGTAGATTGGGGATGTGGATGGGCTTCTCGGACGAGATCGGCACCCGCAGCGGTGCCGTGGGCGGTTCGTTCGAGGCGGGCCGGGTGGCCTGGTTCGCCCCTCCGGCCAGTTCCTTCGCCTGTGTGAGATTCGACTCGTCGATCGCCAGGGCGAACCAGCCGACGTTCGGCCGCGATTCGATCAGGTTGCTCTCCTCGAGCGCCTTCAGCGCTTCCCGCAGCGTGGCCCGGCTGATGCCGAGTTGGTTCATCAGGTCACGCTCGGCGGGCAATTTGGCGCCGGTCTCGAGGCTGCCGTCCAACAAAGAAGCCGCCAGCTTCCCTGCGGCCGTCTCGGCGAGCGTTTTATGGGTGATAGGCTGTATTTTCATCTCGTCCCTGTGGTATGGTGGTCAGACCAGTTTTGATAATTATAGGGATTTCGCGAGCCAAAGTCAACTACCCTCGAATAGGACATTAGTACTAGTCGGGCCCTTAAAACGCAAAAGACGGCTCTTGCGAGCCGTCTTTTTTGGGTTGAGCCAGAGACTACGCGAGTTCGACGGCGGCGCCGGCTTCCTCGAGCTTCTTCTTGGCGTCCTGGGCGGCATCCTTGCCGACTCCCGACAGGACCTTGCTGCCGGCGGTCTCGGCCATCGTCTTGGCCTCGCCGAGGCCCAGGCTGGTGAGCTGCCGGATGACCTTGATGACGTCGATCTTCTTGGCGCCGGGGTCCTTGATGATCACATCGAACTCGGTCTTTTCTTCCACCGGTTCAGCAGCAGCCGCGGCGCCACCACCGACGGCCGCCATGGCCATCGGAGCGGCAGCGGATACGCCCCACTTCTCTTCCAGTTTCTTTACCAGGTCCGCCGCCTCGAGCACGGACAGGATGGACAATTCGTCCACGAGTTTTTCGAGCTTGTCAGCCATTGTCAGATACTCCTGATTTCCTTATTAAGTTGAATGATTGTTTTCCGAAGGGACCACCGGGTCTGTTCTCAAGCCGCGGCGGGCGCCTTCTCCGAATACGATTTGATCACTGCAGCCAGGCCGCGTGCGGGCTCGGCGAGCGTGCGTACCAGTTTGCCGGCGGGCGCTTGCAACACACCCAGCAACTGAGCACGAACGACCGGCAACGGCGGCAGGTCTGCCAGCGCCTTGACCTGGCTCGAGCTCAATGCCTGACCGTTCATGAAGCCGGCCTTGACCTTGACGAACTCGTTGCCTTTCGTAGCGTCCGCCAGGGCTTTCGCCGTGGCTACCGGATCCGAGAACGCGAACGAGACGGCAGTGCTCTTGACCAGATGATCTTCCAGCGACGACATACCGCTCTCCGCGAAGGCGCGGCGCGCCAGAGTGTTCTTGACGACGTGGAATTCACCCCCGGCCTCGCGGACCTTATTGCGGATGTTGTCCAAGTCCTTCATGCTCACGCCGGTGTACTCCACCAGGATCACGGCTTCGCTGCGCTTCAGCCAGTTCTGGTATTGCGCGATGACTTCCTCTTTGCGCTGTTTTGAAATTGCCAATGTGTACTCACCTCCTTTCAATGAAAAGTCTTTGCCACTTACTCGGCAAAGACTTTTGCAAGTCCCCTTCTGGGGACTCCCGGGAGGGAAGATCGGCCGGAGCGGCCGATGTTTGCATTCAGTCTTCACCTGAGCAGGAAATTAAGTCCCTGTTCGCAGGGACACCCGCCTTCATCGGCGAAGTGGCTGTGCTAGATCGACGAGTATCTCTACTCGATCACCTCGAGGCCCTGGGCCTCGTTGGGATCAACCTTGATTCCGGGACCCATCGTCGTGGTCACGGTAATGCGCTTGATGTAGCCGCCTTTGGCGCCCGCGGGGCGCGCCTTGCTGATGGCACCCATCAGTGCGGCGAAATTATCGTACAGCTTTTCTGCTTCGAACGAGGCCTTGCCGATCGTGACGTGAATGTTGGCGGTCTTATCCAGGCGGAACTCGACGCGGCCGGCCTTGGCTTCCTGGATGGCGCGCGGCAGATCGCCGGCGTTCACCACGGTGCCTGCCTTGGGATTCGGCATCAGGCCGCGCGGGCCGAGCACACGTCCCAGCCGGCCAACCTTGCCCATCGCATCCGGCGTGGCGATGGCGACGTCGAAATCCATCGCGCCGCCTTCGATCTTCTTCAAAGTCTCGTCGTCGTCTGCCACCAGGTCGGCGCCGGCAGCGCGGGCGGCGGCTGCGCCTTCGCCCTGCGCGAAGACCAGCACACGCACCGTCTTGCCCAGTCCGTGCGGTAGGACGACTACATCCCGTACCTGCTGGTCCGCCTGACGCGGATCAAGCGCAGTGCGCATGTGCACTTCCACCGTTGCATCGAATTTGGTGATCGACGTATCTTTTGCGAGCGCCACCGCTTCGTGCGAAGTGTAGAACTTGTCCGGATCTACCTTCGCTGCGGCTTCGTTGTATTTCTTACCATGTTTTTTCATGTTTGCCTCCGTGGTGCCAGCGGACCGCTGAGCGGCCCTCCCACATATTTAGTCGCTGACGGTGATGCCCATGCTGCGGGCTGTGCCTTCGACCTGTTTCATCGCGCCCTCGAGATTGTGGGCGTTCAGGTCTTTCATCTTGAGCTCCGCGATTTCCTTGACCTGTGCGCGGGTGACCTGGCCGACCTTGTCCTTGTTCGGCACAGCCGACCCCTTGTCTACTTGCGCGGCCTTGCGCAGCAGCACGGCCGCCGGCGGGGTCTTCAGGATGAACGTAAAAGAGCCGTCCGTGTAGACCGTGATCTCCGCAGGCAGCACCTCGCCCGGCCGGTTGGACGTGCGGGCGTTGTACTCCTTGCAGAACTGCATGATGTTGATGCCATGCCCGGCCAGCGCCGGCCCGATCGGGGGCGCCGGATTGGCCTTGCCGGCCTCAATTTGCAGCCGAACGATCGCCTTTAGTTTCTTTGCCATAGTTACCTGCTCCTTTGTGGTTTTGGCGTGGCGCCAAGGCGCCACTCCCACCGCATCAGGCCGACCCTCGGCCTGTTACCGTTGAATTTACGCTTTCTCCACCTGGAGAAAGTCCAGCTCGACCGGTGTTTCGCGGCCGAAAAAACTGACCATCACGCGCACCTTGGTGCGCTCCATGTCGATCTCCGCCACAACGCCGCGGAAGTCGTTGAACGGCCCATCCACGATGCGCACGCGCTCGCCGACCTTGAACGTTACCTTGACGGTGGGCGCCTCGGCCTCCATGCGCTTGATGATCTGCGAGACCTCTTCCGGCCGCAGAGGCGTGGGTTGGTTGCCCATGCCGACGAAACCGGTCACGCCCGGAGTATTTCGCACGACGTACCAGGATTCCTCGGAGAGCGCCATGTTCACCAGAACGTAACCGGGGAAAATGTGACGTTCGACCGTTCGTCGCTTGCCTTCCTTAACTTCGATCTCTTCCTGCGTTGGGATGACGACATCGAAGATCTTGTCTTTCATGCCCATGGTCTCGATACGCTGTTCGAGGTTGTGCCGAACCTTGTTTTCATAGCCCGAATAGCAATGCACGACGTACCAGGCCGGCCCCTCGGGGGCGCCTTCGATCGCCGGCAGATTGGACGAACTGCCCGCCTCTTGCCGGGCTACCGGCTCGGGATCGCGGATCGGCGCAACTTCAGCGCGCTCGGCCGGCGGTTCGCTGGCCTGCTCTGGTTCCACCAGCGCCTCATCCGCCTCGTTTTCTGAATCCTGTTCGTTTACGGCGGCCTCATCGGACGACGCGTCGGTCTCGGCGGAAGCCGCGGGTTCGACATCTTCCTCGGCCTCGTCATCCGGTTCAGGCGCCGGCTGTACGGGTGAGCCTTCCTCGATCATTTCGGTCTTCTGCAATGCCTCGAGGGAATCGGCGGAAGGCGCGTCAGACGCGGGCGGGGATTCGGACGGCGCGTCCGGCTCGGGGTCCGGAATCGAAGCGGGCTCCACCTCAGCCTGGGGCGTCAGGGGAGTCTGTTCTTCGTCCATGGCCTGCTCTTCAAGCTTGTCTTCAGGTTCCTGCGCGTCCATCAAATCCTCAGCTTACGCCACGCCGATCAAAATATTCAATCCCTCGCGCGACACCAGATCCACGATGCCCAGCAGGACGCCCATGATCAGCATGACCATGAGCACCAGCCAGGTTAAGCGGCGGGCTTCCGGCCAGGTGGGCCAGGAAACCTTGCGCAATTCACCGAGCGTCTCCCGATAGAGAGACTGAAAGTAATTCGGTTTCGCTCTTCTCTCTCGATCCGCCAAAGCTGATCTCCTTGTACCGGCGGTTCAACCCGGTACTTCTTCATTATTACGGCTAAAACGCCGCATTCATAGCGGCGTTGCCGAAGGCAGGCCAGGTAGGACTTGAACCCACAACCGCTCGTTTTGGAGACGAGTGCTCTACCAGTTGAGCTACTGGCCTAGGTCCGCAGGGGCGGACGGCCGTCCGCCCCTACTTCGTTTCGCGATGCAATGTATGCTTCCGGCAGGTATTACAAAACTTGTTGAATTCCAGCCGGTTCGGATCATTGCGGCGATTCTTCTCTGTGGTGTAATTCCGACTCTTGCAATCGTTGCACTGCAACGTGATCACCGGGCGGACGTCTTTCCTTTTTGAAGCCATGGTTAATTCTCTTACTTTCTACTCGATGATCTTGGTAACGACACCGGCGCCGACGGTCAGGCCGCCTTCACGGATGGCGAACTTCACGCCCTGCTCGAGCGCCACCGGTACGATCAACTCCACCGTCAGGTTCACATTGTCTCCCGGCATCACC
>DASXQN010000508.1:0-4691 GCA_036507155.1 Anaerolineales bacterium | reverse complement strand
GGGATCGTGTGCGAGATAAACAATATCCCGATATCCCTGGTCGATAAGATGCCGGACAACTTGCTGACCGCCCTCAAAATGGTTTGACATGACCGAGGCTGCCTGCACGCCCGGAATACTGCGGTCGATGAAGACGATTCGATTTTCTTTCAGGGCCATATCTACAATAGATCGGTTTTCCGTCTCCGAGTAGACGGGCTGGACGATGTACCCCGCCATCTTATTGGTTTCCAAACTTTGGAGCAGTTGGTTTTCTTTTGAAAGATCGCCCTCTGAGTTGCAGAAAATCAAGTGAAAGCCTTCCTGTTTCAGAATGCTCTCAACGCCCAAAAGGATTTGAACGTTATAGCTGCTGCTGAGGTGGGGCACAACATAACCGATGAATGACTCCGATTTAGCCGTGACCGCCGAGCTGCCCATACCCGAGACAAACGTCCCTTTGCCAGGCATGCGGATGATCAGACCCTCTTCAACTGCGGCGCTGAGGGCCTGGCGGATTGTCACCCGGCTCACACCCAGACTGCTTTCGAGGTCGGCCTCCGTCGGGATCTGAGTGTTTGCGGCCCATTCCCCGCTGGCTATATAAGTGCGGATTTCATTGAGTATCTGTTGGTACATTGGGATGGGGGAGTTCTTATTAATTGTGATTTTATGTACGGTATTGTCCATCGGCACCTTCTTCGACAAAGTTCGTTACTATATCTTATAATGTATTATAATGATATATAAGGTATTATAGGCAATGGTTTGATTTTGTCAAGAGGCTTTTTTCCGCCGGATTTTGCGCTTATCTGGCGCGCAACCGGTCTCGAGCGGTACGGCTGCCCCCAAGCAACTCAAATCATTTGTGTTTTTCCTCAGCACATGTTGGGCCATGGCGAAACACCCCCGACCGCACGAGACGATGGCTCTACTACGGGCGCCCTGTTTCAGGTCCAAGGATGTTCATTGCCGACCATGCAGGGAAGGGGTAAGCGCCTTTTAGTGATTTCAGTCTTGACTGAAATCACTAAAAGGCGTAGGATAGGAGCCGTCACGATGAAAAATACCCGGCCTCCCCAAAAGAGCAAGTTCCAAAAACTCAGCCCGGAACTAACCCGCTTCATCGAGAGCATGGGCCTGTATTTCGAGAGTCAGGGTGTCCCACGCATCGGCGGCCGCATCCTCGGTCTATTGATGGTCGCGCACGAACCGCTGGCCGCGGACGACATTGCGAAGATCCTGAAGGTGAGCCGGGCGAGCGTATCGACCAACATGCGGCTGCTGATGAGCAGTGGGATGATCGAGAAGACTTCCATTCTGCATGACCGCACCACCTTTTATGTCTTTGCGGAGGCGGCCCTGGAGCAGCGCATGGCGGTGGGCATCCAGGCCGCGCAGATTTTCAAGAAATTGTCAGCGCAGGGGTTGGCGGCGCTTTCCCGGGATGACTCCGCCAGGGCCCGGCTGGAAGCTTCGATCGAATGGTCGGATCTGATCGAAGAGGTCTTTCAAAAGGCCATCAGCCAGTGGCGCGCCCGTCATCCGCATCCCATGGAACGCTCGGAAACAAAGGGAGCTTAGGCATGCAACTATACCTGCGCCTTGCGTGGCGCAACATCTGGCGCCATCGCCGCCGCACGGTCATTATCGTGCTGGCCATGGGCCTCTCGCTTGCCTTCATGATGTTCTATGACGGCTTGCTGGACGGCTTCAACGAGGCCATTGCAGGCAACGCCGTGCGCGTGCTCGGAGGCAACATTCAGGTCCATGCCGCTGGATATCGCGAAAAAGTGGATACCAATCCGCTGCTGCCGCTCGACGATGACGCGGCGGTTGTGCAAGCGGCCCTGTCGCAACCGGACGTGATCGCCGCGGCGCGCCGCATCCAGACCGGCGGATTGATCAGCAATCACGAGGGCGCATACTCGGTAAGTATCATCGGCATCGAGCCTGACGTGGAGGCGCCGGTCAGCCTGATCGCGGCACATATCGTCGAGGGGCGCTATCTGGAATCGAACGATCAGGATGTGATCCTGATCGGCATGGGCCTTTCGGAGGCGCTCTCCATCCGGGTCGGCGATCGCGTTACCCTGGTGGGCAGCGATTCCCACAAGCAGAATCGCCAGCGCAGCATGACCGTTATTGGGATCTACGACGTCGGATTGCCGACGGTTGAAAAGGGCACTCTGTACATCTCGTTGCGCGAGGCACAGACTCTGTTCAATCTGCCAGGTCAGTCCACGGAAGTGCAAATTACGCTGAAGAAGATCGGCCCGGAGTCGGCGGTGGTCTCGGCCCTCACCTCCGCCCTGCCGGGTTACGAGGTCGAGTCATGGGATAAGAATTATCCGGAACTCGCGAACGCCATCAGCAGAAAAGGGATCGTGATGGATATCTTCAGCGTGGTCATCGTCGTGATCGCGGGCATCGGCATTTTGAACCTGCTGCTCATGGCAGTCTACGAACGGACGCGTGAGATCGGCCTGCTGGGCGCCATGGGGCTCAAGCCGCGGCAGATCGCCACGATCTTCATTCTTGAAGGCACGCTGATCGGCGTGGTGGGTGTGCTCGCCGGCGTCGCGATGGGCCTGGCCATCAACCTCAGCCTGGGCCAGGTGGGCATGGATTACAGCCAGTTCGCAGGCGTGACTGAGTATATGGCTTTGATCAGCGGACGCATCTATCCTACGCTGGGGATGAGCAGGCTGGCAGAGCGCGCCAGCGTCGTGCTCGTGGTTGCCATGCTGGCCGCGGTGATCCCTGCCTTGATCGCTGCGCGCCGCGAACCATCCGAAGCCCTGCATCACGTCTAGGGAACCAGAATGGGAAATCTCTTTAAGCTTGCTTACCGAAATCTCGGCCGCAACCGAACGCGCTCCACGCTTTCAGCGCTGGCAGTGGCTGTGGGCATGTCGCTGCTGCTGCTGATGGTCGCCGTGCTCGACGGCGAAATGCGCGGCGCCTTGCAAAACACCATCAAACTTCAGAGCGGACACTTGCAGATCCGCCCGGCCTCCTTCGACGAGAGCAAGATCAGCCTGAAATGGGAAGACCTGATCGCAGATCCTTCGCAAATTATCGAGAAGCTCAAGACCTATCCACAGGTCACGGTCGCGACGCCGCGTCTGCTCGCCAGCGGTATCCTGAGCATCAGCGACGAATCAAAGGGCGTGCAAGTCATCGGCATTGAAGCGGACTCGGCGGCGAACCAGCCGTTTCGTCAAGGGTTGATCGCAGGCGAGTTCATCAGGGTGGATGATCGGGAGGGAATCCTGATCGGCAAGGCCCTGGCCGATAAATTGAATCTCGAGGTCGGCGACAAGGTCAACCTGCTGGTGACGACCTCCAACGGCGACGTGGATGAGCAGCTCTTCACGATCCGCGGCATCTATTCGACCCGCACGCCGGGCTTCGATGAAAGTACAGTCCTCATGCCGCTGCCCAAGCTGCAGACCTTCACGGCGACCGAAAATCATGTCAGCGTGATCTACATCCTCCTGCGGAATATCGACGAAACCGATCTCTTCGTGCAGGCATTGCAATCCACAGATTACAAGGTGGTTACCTGGCGCGATCAAAATCAATTGATCGTGCAGTTCGAAGATTATGCCAACGCGTTCTTTATTGTGTTGTATTTGATCGTCCTGGGGATCACCGCGACCGTGGTGACCAATACGCTGGTCATGGCCGTCTTCGAGCGCACGCGCGAGATCGGGATCCTGGCCGCCATCGGCATGAAGGCCCGCGGCATCATGGCGCAGTTCCTGGCGGAAGCCGCGTTGCTGGCCACGGGAGGTGTGATCGGCGGCCTGATCCTCGGCGGCGCCCTGGTGGCCTACTTCACGGTCAAGGGCGTTTACGTCGGAGATTTGGGCATGACCGGCGTGCTCTTTGAGGATCGCATTTACGCCCATCTTACGCTCGGCAACACGATCAATCTCGCGATCGTCACCTATATCATCACCCTCATCGCTTCCCTTTATCCGGCCATACTGGCGGCGCGCCTCGAGCCGGTCGAAGCATTGCATGGATCAGGAGCTTAACGTGGAAGTTACCAAAGTTACCAACGCCACACGGATTTTCAAGATCGGAGAAGTGGAGACCAAAGCCCTGCGCGGCGTCGACCTCTCCATCGAAAACGGTGAGTTCACCGCGCTGGTCGGGCCGTCCGGTTCAGGCAAGACCACCCTGCTGCAACTCATCGGCTTGCTCGACCAGCCCACCACCGGCAGCGTGTCCATCAACGGCCAGGATGCCACTCACCTCAATCGCAATCAGCGGGCGGACCTTCGCAAGGATGCGATCGGCTTCGTGTTCCAGTTCTTTGCGCTCATCCCCACGCTGACGGCCTACGAGAACGTGGAAATGCCGCTGTTGTTGAACGGCACGAACTCGGCCGGACGCAAGGCGCGCGTCCATGAGATGCTCGAAGCGGTCGGGCTGAGCGACCGCGCCGATCACCGCCCCGATCAACTCAGCGGCGGACAACAACAACGCGTTGCGGTCGCGCGGGCGCTGGCGACCCATCCCAAGCTGATACTCGCAGATGAGCCCACGGCCAATCTGGATACTGAGAACGGCAAGCAGGTCATGGACATCATGCAGAGACTCAATCAAGATACAGGCGTTACGTTTGTGTTTGCGACACATGACCCGCGGGTGATCAACTATGCCCGGCGCGTGGTCACCCTGCGGGACGGGCTGATCGT
>DASXQN010000507.1:0-15551 GCA_036507155.1 Anaerolineales bacterium | reverse complement strand
TGTTGGACAAAGGCAAGTCCATCATCTTTATTACGCACAAGCTCAAAGAAGTGCTCGAGATCGCGGATCGCATCACGGTCCTGCGCGGCGGACGGGTGGTTGGCTCCGTTGACCGCAAGAATGCGAATGAAGACAAGCTGGCCGAAATGATGGTGGGCCGCGAAGTAAACCTGACCGTCGACAAGCAGCCCGCCAAGCCGAAGGCTTCGATGCTCGAAGTGCATGACGTGCACGTGCGCGATGAGCGCCACAACATGGTTGTCAATGGCGTCAGCTTCACCGTGCATGCCGGAGAGGTTCTGGGGATCGCCGGGGTGCAGGGCAACGGACAGACCGAACTTGTGTACGCATTGACCGGCCTGCTGCCCGTCGTCAGCGGCACGGTGCATCTGGATGGAAAAGACATCCACAAGGCGCGGCCGCGCGAGATCTTGGAACACGGCGTGGCCCACATTCCGGAAGACCGGCAAAAACACGGCCTGGTGCTCTCGTTTCCGCTCTACGACAACCTCGTGCTGAATACATACTATCTTCCGCCTTTTGCGCGCGGCATCAACATGAATGAGCGCGCCATCATGGAGAGCGGCCTTAAACTGATCAAGCAGTTCGACGTGCGCACGCCTAACGCCGAGGTCCCCGCCTCCAATCTTTCGGGCGGCAACCAGCAAAAGGTGATTGTGGCGCGCGAGTTCTCGCGTCCGATCAAGCTGTTGATCGCCTCCCAGCCCACGCGCGGCCTGGACGTCGGCTCGATCGAATACATCCACAACCGCATCATCCAGAAGCGCGACGAGGGTACGGCAGTGCTGGTGGTCTCCTCGGAATTGGATGAGATCCTGGCCCTCTCGGACCGCATCGCGGTCATGTATCGCGGGCTGATCATGGATATCCTGCCAGCCGCGACTGCCACGAAGGAACACTTGGGGCTGCTGATGGCGGGCATTGATCCGAAATCCAGGCCCGAGGCAAAATCAAAAAAATCCGGCGAAGTCGCCGCACGCCGACAGGAGCCATAAGCCTTGAAGGACAAGCAGTCAAAACCCGAGTCCGTCAAGAAGCCTGCCGCAGCTGCACCCGCGCCGGCGACTCCGCCAAAGCCGGCGCCCGACAAGAAGGCGGCCCCCGGTCTGTCGCAGTCCCTGCTGCTGCCGCTACTGGCAATCTTTACCGGCCTCGTCATCGGAGCGATCGTCATCGCCGTCACCGATCCGGGCGTGATCGCCGCGTGGGGCAATTTATCGAGCGCCCCCGGTGCTGTCTTTTCGGCGGCCTGGACGGCCATCAGCACCGCGTATAGCGCGCTCTTCGCCGGTTCGATCGGCAGCCCGCGTGAGATGCTCAACGGATTGCGCATCTGGATCTCAACCGGAAACAATGACGTGTTGATCCGGGCGATCTATCCGCTCACCGAGAGCCTGGTCACCTCCACACCGTACATCTTTGCAGGCCTTTCCGTGGCGCTCGGTTTCCGCTGCGGACTGTTCAACATCGGCGCGGAGGGACAGGTCTTCGTCGGCGCGCTCGGCGCAGCATTTGTGGGATACAGCATCAAGGGATTGCCGGCCTTCATCCACCTGCCACTTGCCATTCTCGGCGGCGCATTCGCCGGGGCAGTCTGGGGAGCGATCCCCGGTTATCTCAAGGCGCGCTTCGGCGCGCACGAGGTCGTCAACACGATCATGATGAACTGGATCGCGTTCCGGCTCAGCGATTGGCTGCTGAACGGTCCGATGAAGGCCTCCGGTTTTCGTCCGGTCACTCCCAACATCCAGCACACCGCCGAACTGCCGCGTTTCTTCTCCGATCCCCTGCGCTTCAACTGGGGTTTTGTGCTCGCATTGGTGATGGCCTGGGTGATCTATTGGCTGCTGTTCAAGACCACGCTCGGCTTCGAGATCCGCACCGTGGGCGCCAACCCGGATGCCGCCAGATACGCAGGCATCAGCATCGTGCGCAACTTTGTGCTCGCCATGGTCATGGCCGGAGCCCTGGCCGGCCTGGCCGGCACGGCGCAGGTGTTGGGTGTGGATCACTGGGTGGGACAGGGCTTCTCTTCCGGCTTCGGCTTCGATTCGATCGCCATCGCGCTGCTCGGCAAGAGCCATCCTTTGGGCGTGGTGCTGGCGGCCATTCTCTTCGGTGGTCTGCGCAGCGGCGCAACGAAGATGCAATCGCTGGCCGGCATTCCGATCGACATCATTTCCATCATCCAGGGCCTGGTGATCGTATTCATCGCGGCACCCGGCATCATCCGCTGGCTGTACCGGATCCGCGTGGCAGCCGCCGAGCCGGCTGTCCTTACGCGCTGGGGCAAATAGCATGACGACCGACAACTTTTCCTCCCGCCTCGAAAGAATTATCCCGCGCGCCCGCCTGACTTCAGGTCTGCTGCTGTTTGCAGCCGGCCTGTTGATCCTGTTGCTGTTCGGATTCAATTCGGAGCCCGGCCAGGCGACGAAGTTCGGCCTTAATCTCGGCGTGGAAGCTGTAAAGATCCCCGATCTGGTGCTGCCGGTCCTGCCTTCGATCTACGTGCTAACGCTCGTGTTGTTCTTCCTGGGCGGATGGCAAATGGCAAAGGGCACAAAGTCCAGCGGCCTGCTGATCTTCATCTTTGCATTTTGTTTCGTGGCCGCCTTCATGCTGTGGGCGGCGCGCGACAAATCCTTCAGCCTGGTGGGTATGCTGAACAGCACGGCAGTGCGCGCCACCCCGATCGCCCTGGCCGCGCTGTGCGGAGTTATCAGCGAGCGCTCCGCCGTGGTGAATATCGGCATCGAAGGCATCATGCTGATATCGGCCGAGGTGGCAGTGATCGTGGGCAGCGTCACCGACAACCTCTACCTGGGATTGCTCAGCGCGATCCTCACCGGCGGGTTGATCGCGGCGATGCACGCCTTCCTGGTGATCCGCTTCAAAGTGGACCAGATCGTGAGCGGCGTGGCGATCAATATTTTCGGCGCGGGTATCACCAGCTTCATCTCCTCGCGCTTCCTCGAACGAAACACGGACCTGTTGAACAGCTCGGGCACGTTCCCCGCCCTGGCCATACCCGGTCTTTCGAAGATCCCCTTCCTCGGTCCGATCTTCTTCGACAACAACCTGATCGTCTATCTCACGATCGTCCTCGTCGTACTGCTGCACATTCTGCTCTTTTACACCGCCTGGGGTTTGCGCACGCGCGCCGTCGGTGAACATCCCAAGGCCGCCGACACGCTGGGTGTCAACGTGTATCTAATCCGCTACGTCAACGTGATCCTGGGAGGCATGATCGCCGGAGTCGGAGGCGCATATTTCACGATCGGTTCGGTGGGCCGCTTCGACGAGATCATGACCGCCGGCAAGGGCTTCATCGGCCTGGCCGCCGTAATCTTCGGAAAATGGACGCCCATCGGCGCGTACACGTCCTCCCTGATCTTCGGCTTTGCCGACTCGCTGCAGGTCAAACTGCAGATCCTGCGCGTCCCGATCCCCTCCGAATTCCTGTTGATGGCTCCCTACATCGTAACGATGATCGTACTGACCGGCGTGGTTGGACGCGCCATTCCGCCCGCCGCCGACGGCCAGCCCTACGAAAAATAACGCCTCCCACCCGGACCTTTGGCCGGATTCCGTTACCCGGAGTCCGGTCGCGTCCCAGGCGGGCTGAGAAATGCGGGGGATACGCATCCAAATTACTTCGAGTACAATGCACCATGCTGATCTTAAGAGGAGAAGCGCCATGCCTACGCTAAAACGTCGACCTTTTCTCGCACTGATATGCGTACTTGCGCTCTTCGCATGCAACTTGCCGTCAGGCGTTGGGAGCACACAAGATCCGAATGCGGAGGCCACCTTTGCGGCGCAAACCGTGGCGGCGCAACTAACTGCGGCGGCCGCCGCGCTCGCCAGTCCGACGGCGCTCCCGTCGAGCACCTCGCCTGCGCCCACGCTTCCGCCCCCGCCGACCGCCGTGCCGCCCACTTCGGTCTTGAGCTGTGATATCGCCCAATTCATAAGCGACGTGTCCATTCCCGATGGCACGAGTATGTCCCCCGGCGAATCTTTTGTAAAAACCTGGCGCCTGAAGAATAATGGCACCTGCGCGTGGACACCGTCTTATGCGGTGGTCTTTTCGAGCGGGAACGCCATGGGCGGCCCGGCCACCCAGGCGCTGACCGGCAATGTCAACCCCGGCGGAACGGTTGATATTTCAGTGAGCCTCACTGCACCCATCACGCCGGGCAGCTACACCGGCTACTGGAAATTGCGGAATGCCTCCGCAGTCCTTTTTTCCGAATTCTACGTTCAGATCGAGGTCGAAGGCGGTGGTGGTGGAGGCGGCGGTCCGTTCGCGGTGACCAGCGTCTCGTATGATGTGAACACGTTCGACGAAGGTGGCTACGATGATTGTCCGATCGTAACTGCCCACATCACGGCCAACGGTGCGGGTGATGTTGACTATCATTGGACCAGGTCCGATGGTGCGGGCGCTTCGGTCCAATCCGTGCACTTTAATTCTGCGGGCACCAAGCATGTGTCGCAAAAATGGTATCTTGGCTCGGTCTGGGCGGGCGGCTCGGCTGAGTGGCTGGGTCTTTACATCGACGATCCGAATCATCAGGATTTCGGCCATGTCAATGTGCCGGCCTGCAACGCCCCTTAGGCGATCCGTGATCGGATCCAAATGTGTCGGCCATGCTGTAGAATCTCATGAATAGAGGCAGATGCCAATGAAACGAATAAGAGTACGTCACATCGCTTTGGTTTGGATCGCGCTGGTTACACTGGCATGGGCCTGCAACCTGCCGTTCGCGACGGGAGGGATCGGGGACGCAGCGTTGACCGCCGCGGCTCAAACCGTGGCGGCAGAACTGACTGCGGCGGCCGCGCTCGCCAGTCCGACGCCGATCCCGTCGAACACCTCGCCCGCGCCAACACTTCCGCCGCCGACCCTCGCCCTTCCTCCCACCGCGTGCTCCCCGATCGTCACGACCACGACAGCCGCGAATGTGCGCGGCGGGCCGGGCACGGCTTATCCGATCCTCGGTTTCATCCCGCTTGGTGGCACGGCCCCCCTGGCGGGTCGGAATGACGCGAATACATGGTGGTATATCGGATTCCCGGCCGGCCCCGGAGGCCACGCCTGGATCGCGCAGAGTATCACCGTCGCCACATGCCTTCCAGGAGTCGTAGCGGTCGTCGCCGCGCCGCCGCTGCCGCCGACGGACACGCCAACAACCGTCAGCGCATTCGCGGTAACCGGCGTCAGCTATGATGTGAACACGTTCGACGAAGGCAGCTACGACGATTGCCCGATCGTAACCGCACACATTACGGCCAATGGTCCAGGCGACGTGCAATACCATTGGACGAGATCGGATGGCGCGGGCGCTCCGGTCCAAAGCGTGCACTTTAATTCAGCGGGCACCAAGAATGTTACTCAAAAGTGGTATCTTGGCTCGGTCTGGGCGGGTGGTTCACCCGAATGGCTGGGTGTTTACATCGATGATCCCAACCATCAGGATTTCGGCCATGTGAATGTGCCTGCCTGCAATGCCCCCTAGGCGATTAGTGATCGGATTGAATTTTGCAGGCGCGGCCGTGGCAGCCACGGTGGCGAGTCACAAGAATAGAGGCGGATCGTGATGAACCGAACAGCAGTACGTCCCATTGGTGTGGCATGGATCGTGCTGGTTACACTGGCATGGGCCTGCAACCTGCCGTCCGGCACGCCCGGGATCGGAGACGCAGCCTCCACTGCGGCTGCGCAAACCGTCCAGGCGCAATTAACGCAGGATGCAGTGCTGACGCCCACGACGCCCACGATCACCTCGACCGCGCCGCCCACCGGCACAAGCATTATTCCGCCTACAACGGCTGTCGTGATCAGCCCCACCTCGAACTGTGACGTTTCCCAATTCATCACGGACGTGACCATCCCGGATGGCACGATCCTGACGCCCGGACAAGCCTTCACCAAGACCTGGCGTATCAAGAACGTGGGCACCTGCTCATGGACGCCCTCGTACGCGGTCGTCTTCTCGAGCGGGAACGCCATGGGCGGCCCGGCCACCCAGGCGCTGACCGGGAACGTCAATCCAGGACAGACCGTCGATATCTCGGTCAATCTCACCGCGCCCGGAACGGCGGGCGATTATACGGGCTATTGGAAACTGCGCAACGCCTCCGGCGTGCTGTTCGCACAATTCTACGTACAGATCAAAGTGCAGGCGCTGCCGCCGGCCATCGCCTCGGTCGTTTTGACCAATCTCACAGGCGAGGATGGATTCGTGCGCACCGACGGAACGCTGAACGGGAATCCGAATGTCGGCGATCTCGACGACAATCAGACGGCTGAAGCTTTTGTGAGCTTTGATATGACCGGCATTCCGAGCGGCGCTACGATTACCAAGGTCGTGGTTGATTTCAGCGATTACGATACGCTTGGAAATCCGTGGAGCATCTCGGATGGTTATTTGCGAGCTTATGTCCATAATTACGGCGCGCTGGATGCGGGCGATTACTTCGTCGGTGACCCTCTTGGTGCTGTAATCGCATGGAACGGCGCGAGCGCTTTGAACAGCTCGTTCGAAGATGCTGATATGATCACAGTGGTGCAGAACAGGGTTGGAACCTCCCGCGTGCAGCTCAGGCTGCAATTCCGCACGCCCACCACCAACAGCAATGGCGTCGCGGATATGATCCGTTTCGGGGCGATCAAGCTCACGGTCACGTATCAATAAACAAAGCGCATGGGGAACAAGATGTATGCGGAGCGCCCTTTCACGGGCGCTTCGTTTTTCGCGTGTATAATGGGCGCTGGCTTTTCAGGCCACTTCGTGAAAGGATGTACGAATGAGTAGAAGATTAGCACGCAAGATCGCATTAATTTTGACGGTCGTATCGATTCTCGCCGTCGGCTGTGGAAACGCATCGTCCGAAGAGGCGATCGCCACATCCGTTGCGTTAACCGTCCAGGCGCAGAACACGCAGGAAGCAGTTCCATCCTCAACACCGCTTCCGACGCAAACACCGCTGGCGTTACCGACCATCTTCACGCCCACGCTGATCGTCAAGCCCACCTTCCCGACTCTCAGCAGCGGCGAAGCATCTTGCGCGCGCGCCAGCCTGGCGGGTGAAACCATCCCGGATGGCACCATCATGACGCCGGGCCAGCAATTCACCAAGATCTGGCGCATCACGAATACGAGCACGTGCACCTGGAATACTAACTATAAGATCGTCTTCTGGGATGGCGAACTGATGGGCGGCGGATACGTATACAACTTCCCGCAGCAAGCGCTGCCTGGCGATACCGTGGATGTGCCGTTGATCCTCACCGCTCCGACTGCCGAAGGTACCTATCAAAGCTTTTGGAAGATCCAAACTCCGGGCGGCGCCAGCTTTGGCGTCGGCTATGACGAGCCTTTCTGGGTGGACATCGTCGTGTCTACCGATACGAACTACGATTACGGCATCACCGATGTAACGTATCAAATCGTGCGCGATCCGGAATTCGGCTGCCCGGCCAACGTCTGGTACTATTTCTCGGCGGTCATCACCGTCAATGGCCCGGTCACCGTCATCTACAACTTCTCGAAGAGTGACGGTACAACCGAAAACAAGAAGACCCTGAAATTTACCGAGGCAGGCTCCAAGAGCACGGTCACCTGGTCATGGAGTCTCCACCTGGGCTCGGCCACCAATGAGCGCTGGATAAAACTCTTTACGGTCGCGCCGACCGAACAGGAATTTGAACCGGCGTTCTTCCACTATACGTGCGGCCAGCAATAATCCCGCCCGAACAGTTCGGCCGGGTTTCATGGAACTTTCCCGTCTCGCTCAACGTCTCCTCGAATTGGGTGATTCTGTGAACCAAGGGAGAATGCCATGAACTCAAAGAGAACCGCGCCCGCCCTGGTCCTGATCCTGCTGCTGACCGTTCAATTGGCTTGCAACATGGGCGCCTCCTCCGGGACGCCGGACACGGTCGCCACCCTGGACGGCCTGTACACGGCCGCCGCGCAGACCGCGACCGCCGCTGCTGCGTCCGCTGCCCCCGGCCTGCCGCTGCCGACGACCAGCCAATCCAGCTTTGCGAGCCTGACGCCTGCCAACACTCCGCTGCCCGTGGCGCGCTGCGATGCGGCGGCCTTCGTCAAGGACGTCTCCATCGCAGACGGAAGCGTCGTCAGCCGGAACACGAACTTTACCAAAACCTGGCGCCTGCAAAACGTGGGCACCTGCACATGGACCAGCTCCTACCGGGTCGTCTTCGTAAGCGGCAGCGCCATGAACGGTCCCTCCACGGCGGCGTTGCCGGCGACCGTCGCTCCGGGCCAAACAGTGGATGTGTCGGTCAATCTGACCAGCCCGGGATCCGACGGCCACTACCGAGGCTATTGGAAACTCCGCAACGCATCAAGTGCATTGTTCGGGATCGGTCCGGATGCCGAGACGGCGTTTTGGGTGGATGTCATTGTAAAGGGTCCCTCCTTCACAGCCTACGACTTCGTGGCGAATTATTGCGCTGCAACCTGGGAAAACAACAATAACACGCTGCCCTGCCCCGGCGTTGAAGATGATGACGAAGGCTTCGTGATCCAGCTCAACTCACCGAAGATGGAGAACGGCGCGAAGGCGGACGACCCCGGCCTGTTGACTTATCCCAAAAACTCCAACAGTGGCTTCATCACGGGCAGATATCCTTCCTTCCAGGTGCAATCCGGAGATCGCTTCCGCACCTGGGTCACGTGCCGCTTCAATGCCGATCGCTGCGACGTGATCTTCAGGCTGGATTACAGGGCCGGCGGAGAGACCCACACGCTCGGATCATGGCACGAGATCTATGAAGGCAAATATTATCCGATCGATCTGGATCTAAGTTCTCTAGCCGGACAGACCGTGAAGTTCATCCTGGTGGTAACGGCCAACGGCTCTGCCAAGGAAGACGAAGCGTTGTGGATCGCGCCGCGCATCATCCGCCAAGGCACTCCACCACCGCCCACGTCCACCGCAATCCCCACGGCGACATTCACACCAAGCATGACGCCGAGCTTCACCGCCACCGCTACACCCACGGCCACCGCCTCGCCCACGCCCTGATATAAGGTGCGTTATAATGCAGGAAATTGACTGGAGGTTCGAAAATGTATTCAAGAAAAATCGGCCGGCCCGCAACTGCGCGCATGTTGCGCGCAAATGCGATCGTTGTTCTGCTGGCCATTTCACTCTCGGCATGTAACATTGGCGCCACGCCCGCTCCGACTGTGGACGTGAACGCCATTTATACCTCTGCCGCAGAGACGGCTCTGGCGGATCTATCCCAGAAGTTGACCCAGACCGCGCAAGCCGCATCGCCGACACCATTACCCACCAATACATCGCTGCCCACCAATACGCCCTTTGCCACGCTTGCGCTGGCAACACCGTTCGGTGGCGGCACGCCGCTGGCCGGCATCACGCCTCTGGCCACACCGGTCGGCACGCTGTCCGGTCCGCTCTGCAACGACTCGGCCTTCATCGCCGATGTGACCATCCCTGATGGAACGCAGATGAATCCTGGCCAGGATTTTGAGAAGATCTGGGCCATTCAAAACTCCGGTACCTGCACATGGGACGAGGGCTATATGCTGGTCTTCGCCAGCGGTGACGACCTGGACGGCTATACCATCGAGATCAAGAAGGCCGCTGACTTTGTGGACCCCGGCGAGACAATAAATTTCAAAATGAACCTCACGGCTTCCTTGCAGAAACGCGAGTACACCGGTTGCTGGAGAATGAAGGACGATGGCGGCTATTTCTTTGGGACCTATCTGTGCGTGAACATTGTCGTCCAATAGCGGCCGCACCCCGACGCTTCGCCGAGGATCAATGAAACTCAAATTAGCTCTGCTCATCCTGGTTTCGGCTCTGGTCGCAGCCGCCTGCAGCCCGTCCGCGCCGCAGGGGCCCACGCCGGACGTGGTGGCCATTCGCACCTCCGCCGCGAAAACGGTCGTGGCCGAGATCACGCTCACCGCAGCAGCCTCCACCGCAACGGCCTCAGCCACCTTGACGGAAACGCCCCCCACCGAAACACCCGCGCTGGAAACCCCATTGGTCGTCGATGGGACCATCGCCTCCGGCACCGCCGTGTTGTGCGACCATCTCGCGTTCGATCCTGCCACCGTGGACGTCAATATTCCGGACAACAGTGAAATGACCCCCGGGCAGGAGTTCGTGAAAACCTGGAAGATAAAGAACGATGGCGGCTGCGCCTGGGGCGCAGGCTACGCTTTGGTCTTCTCCTATGGGACCAGAATGTCTGGGCAGCCTCAGCCGTTGGTTGGCGTCGTCTCGATCGGCCAGGAAGTGGAAGTCTCGGTTAATTTCAAAGCGCCGTCCGAGCCCGACGAATACTTAAGCGCGTGGCAGTTGGCCAATGACAAGGGCATTCCATTTCCAAAAGTTGTGTTCGTTAAGATCGTGGTGAAGTAGCGACGTTGGCGATCGCGCTTCCGCGTGCCGCGCGAATATTCGCATTGGAAATTCCGTGCTTCCCTAGTCTCCAGCTCGACAACATGCAGTGGCAATTAATGCAGCTGTAAAACAATCCATTCAGAACGAAGCGCGCCGGCTGGGGTTCACCCTGGCCGGCGTTACTTCTCCTGAGCCTCCGCCCCATCTTGCGACCTTTGAAAACTGGATCGCGGAGGGGCGGCACGGTTCCATGGACTACCTTGGAAACGAAAGCGCGCGTGCGCGCCGCGCCGATGCGCGCTCGATCCTGCCTGAATGTAAATCCATCCTGGTGCTGGCGATTCCGTATTCACCCCCCTTGCCTCCCCCCATTTCCGATCATTCACAACGCGACGGAACAGGGGCTGAGGCGGAAATGGGGGGACAGGAGGGCGGTCGCGGCCGAGTCGCCGCGTATGCCTGGGGCGACGACTATCACATTGTCCTGCCCGGGCGCATGAAGCAGCTCGTGAGCTTTATCGAGCAGCAAGTGGGGCACGCGATACCGAATCGTTGCTATACCGACAGCGGCCCGATCCTCGAGCGCGACCTGGCGCAGCGCGCCGGCCTCGGCTGGATCGGCAAGAACACCTGCCTGATCCACCCACGGCACGGCTCCTACTTTCTGCTGGCCGAGATCCTGCTCGGCCTCGAGCTCGAACCCGATCCGCCCTTCATGACCGATCATTGCGGCACGTGCACGCGGTGTATCGACGCCTGCCCCACCAATTGCATCCTTCCGGATCGCACGCTGGACGCGCGCCGCTGCATCTCCTATCTGACCATCGAACTGAAGGACGGCATCTCGCCCGAGCTGCAGCCCATGATCGGGGATTGGGTGTTCGGCTGCGATATCTGTCAGGCGGTCTGCCCCTGGAACCGCTTCTCGGATCCCGCCGGCGACCCGGCCTTCGCGCCGCGCGAGGGTATCCCGCTTCCGGTCCTCACCGCGGAGCTGTCCCTCACCCAGGACGAATTCAGCCGCAAGTTCAAGAACAGCCCTCTCAAACGGGCGCGCCGGCGCGGCTATCTCAGGAACGTCGCCGTCGCGCTTGCGAACCAGGGGAGGTCCGAATCCATTCCGGCTCTGCAGGCCGCGCTCGACAATGACGAGGCGCTCGTCCGCGAACAAGCCGTCTCGTCGCTTGAAACGATCCAGAAACAAGGTGCCAAAACCAATGGCAGGTTGCCGGATCGGACAGCATGAACAAGCAATTATTGATCGCCACGAATAACAAGGGCAAGGTGGCAGAGTTGCGCGCGCTGCTCGCGGATCTGCCGATCGAACTTGTCCTGCCGGAGCAGATCGGCCTGGACCTGCACGTGGAGGAGGACGGACGCACGTATGCGGAGAACGCCGCCAAAAAAGCGAAGGCCTTCGCAGCTGCCGGCGGAAAAATCGCGCTCGCAGATGACTCGGGCCTCGAAGTGGCCGCGCTCGACGGCGCTCCGGGACTCTATTCCGCGCGCTATCATCCCAAGCCCGAGGCCACGGATGCGGACCGCCGCGCCTATCTGCTGGAAAACTTGCGCGGTAAGCCGCGGCCGTGGACGGCACGATTTCATGCCAGCGTGGCTATCGCGGGCCTGGATGGCTGCCTCCAGCTGGCGGAGGGTGATTGCCCGGGCGAGATCATTCCAGAGGAGCGCGGCTCAGGCGGCTTCGGGTATGATCCCATTTTCCTGTTACAGGATGTGGGAAAAACGATGGCCGAGCTGGGCGCAGAAGAAAAAAATCGCCTGAGCCATCGGGCCCGGGCGATCCACAATGCAAGATCGATCCTGTCAGAAATGCTCGAGCTGTAGCGAAGCGCTATTGTCCGGGCCGATAGGGCACACCACTCAGAAAGTCCGTGAGCACCTGCGCCACGGCATCCGGCCGTTCGATCATGAGCATGTGACCGGCGTCCGGTATCAGGCGCAGCTCGGAGCCAGCGATGGCGCGGTGAAGCTGACGGGAACAATCGGGGGGAGCCATCCGGTCTTCGAGGCCGCACAGGATCACGGTCGGGACGCGGACGCGCTGCAGGGCAGCCTGCGCGTCGAAGGAGTCGCTGGCCAGGAAATCCCCGTACAAAACCGTCGCACGCGTTTCAGCCATGCGCTGCTCCGCCAGCTCCTTCAAACGCGGGTCGGCACTTGGGCCGTACGAACTTTCAGTGATCAGATGCAACGCCGAGTGAAAGGTGAGAGGATTGGCGATGCCGCGCAGGATCGCAGGCGCCACGCGCAATCTCGAAGCGCTGCCCACCAGGCCGAGACCGAGGACGTGCTGCGGGTGATCCAATGCCAGCGCGAGCGCGAGCGCGGCACCCATGGAATGGCCCACCATGATGGCCGCGTTCAATTTCACGGCATCCATGAATCCAAGGATGTCCTCCGCATACTCGTCGACAGCCTGACGGCCCATACCGTCCGATTTGCCATGGCCTGGCAGATCGAGCGCGAACATGCGCTGATCCGGCAGCCGCCGTACTTGCGCGGGCCAGTTCAGATGTGTGCCGCCCGCGCCGTGGATCAAGATGACCGGAGGGCGCGCGACGTTCTGCTCCTCGTGGACAAAGTAGTGCAGGCCAGCGGCTGTCGGCATGGGTACTGATGTGATCGGTGTCTAAGTGGTAGACCGCAAGGACATCGGGCTCGCCCCCGACGAGCGCCCGTGGATCGAGAATATTGAAAAAGACTCTTAGGCGAGGCTGCGGAGCACGTCCGCCGAGAGTGAGTTACTTCTTGGGACCGTGATGCAGGCGCTCGGCGGCTTCTTCGGTCAACGGGATGTAGACCTGGACGCGCGTGCCCTTGCCGGGCGCCGAATCGATATGTAATAACCCATTGACCAACTCGCTGCGCTCGCGCAGGTTGATCATCCCAAGGCTGCTGCGCTTATCGTAGGCCTCGTTCATAGACTGCACATCGAAGCCCACGCCATTGTCCGCGATCTCCAGCAAGCCCAGGTTCGTTTCAAAAGGCCGCAGCGTGACCGCGACGGTGGTGGCGCTGGCGTGCTTGCGGGCGTTAGTCACGGCTTCTTCGACAATATAAAAGACCACACCCTGCTTGCCCATTTCCAGCTGCGAAGAAACGCGTTCATCCACTTTGACCGTCACTTCCTGGCTGAAGGTCTCATGCATTTTATCCGCCATGGCCCTCAAGGCGGCTTCCAACCCCTGCGACTCCAGGATCAACGGCCGCAGGGTAAAGAGCATATGACGGATCTCTTTGACGGTGCGGTGGGCCAGCTCCTCGATTTTCACCAGCTCATCCGCGGCGCCGGCCGTGTCTTTGACGATCATGCGCCGCGCCAGGTTGATGCGCATCGCCATGGCCGCCACAGACTGGGTCGGTCCATCATGCAGGTCGCGCGCCAGTTTCTTGCGGGCCTCTTCATGCACTTCCACCATGCGCTCTTTCTCCTCCACCAGGTCCTGGTACAGGCGCGCGTTCTGGATGGCGATGACCGCCTGGCGGCCGATGATGTCGAGCACGTCCTGCCGGTCGGAGGTGAAGTAGTTCGGGGCGGGATGCGCGAACAGCAGTGCCCCGTATATGTTGAAGCCGCTGCGCAGCGGAAAGCAATACGCGGTAGTGCAGTTTCTCAGCGCGATCACGCGCCCGAGTTCGGGGTCGTATCCGATGTCGTTCGAGAGGATCGGATCACCCTCATCGAACAACTTTTTCAAGATGCCTTCGCTGCCCTGGAAGGTGACGCGCATATCCGCGTTGGTGAAGCGCCGCGCCGAACCGATGCGCAGCATGCCGCCCTTGAAGAGCAGCACTGCGCCCACCAAATGATCGGTGACCGCCTCTTCCGGGTCGGGGTTGAGAGCGCTGGCGCCCATGTCCAGCGCCGTGTCGAGCACGCGCTTGTAGCTGAGGGTCGCGGCGAGGGTGGAGGTCAATTCGTATATGGCGCGCAGCCGTTCGCTCTGAATGCGGCTTTTCTTGTCCTCGGTGTCCAGCCACAGGTCGCGGTTTTTCCGCATATGCGACAACAGGCGGTCGGCCAGATATCCGAACAGCAGGCTGAAACCGATCAGGCCGAGCGCAACGGTAATGGCGAAGGAGAGATCCCCGGATCCTCGATTCAAACTGTGGAAGATAATCAGCGTCCCGGACATGACCGCCGCGAACAAGGCCCCCCAGATCTCGAAATAGATCGCGCCGGTCAGGAGAGGCAGGAGCACAATCCAAAATGCGGGCCCGCCCAGCCCTCCTTCGAGCCAGAAAAATCCCCCGGACAGGATCAGGTCGACGGCCAGGCTGATGCGCCGATGATACGTCATGCGGGCATTCAAGCTCGCCAGCGTCGTGATGGTCAAATTCCAAAGAATGATGAGCGCCAACGGCCAGGCGGACGAATTCGTCAATTGTCTGCCCAACCCGAGCGAGACCACCACGCCGATCAGCACGATCCAGCGTAGTGAGACGGCGAACCAATCCGCGAGGTACGGGCTGTCATAACGGCGCATGGGTCAATGATAAGCGAAAAGGACGGCAGGCGGCTGGCATGCGCGTTGCAGGAGAATTACACCTTGGAGTTCTAGACGGGATAACCCATGCGTTCGAGATACCCGCCTAATTTTTCCTGCAAAATGCGCTGCTCGGCACCCGTATAGACCTCACGAAACCGGCCCATTTTCCCCTTGTAGAAATGCAGACCCTGCTGTCCCTCGGCCGCGTCGGGACGATACTTCTCGATCACCGCGCGTACCTCGGGCCGGGTCCCGTCCACGCCGAGGAATTCCGCCACCCGGGCGGACTCTGCCATGTAGTCCGTGAGCAGGTCTTCGTAGCGGGTGACCAACACACCGCGTTCGTGCACCCAGCGGTCCCAGATGTGTACGTAATCCATGATGAATTCCACGCTTTGCTCAAAATCCGTCAGGTGCGAGAATGCGTTGGGCCGCCCCTTCGCAAGCGCGTGCTGACCATAATCGTAGGCCGAGAGCATCGCGTCGCGCGGGTCGCGGTAAATGTACGAGACGCGCAACAGGCCGACGGTTCGGAGCAGACGCGAACTCGCCGTCGGCCCGGCATGTGCCTTAATGACGAACGTGCGGCCCAGCAGC
>DASXQN010000506.1:0-9458 GCA_036507155.1 Anaerolineales bacterium | reverse complement strand
AAGCCAGGGATCGAAAACCTGTAATCCAGCGGCCGCTTGAGCAGCGACTCGCCCAGCGAGTTCCCGAGGTAAATGGCCAGCGGGATGGATGAAGGTATCGCAGCCGCCCAGGTCAGCAGACCGATCACCAATCCCTCCGTGATCACCAGCCCTCGCAGCGTGCCGTTCGATGCGCCCATGGAGCGCAGCACGCCGAGCTCGCGCGTGCGTTCCAACACGTTCATTCCCATCGCGATCGCCAGCCCCAGCCCGCCCACCACTGCGATCAGGATCACCATCGAGACCAGCAGGATGATGATGCTGTTGAGCTGCCCGGCGCTGGATTCCTTCGACTCGGTGGTCGTCTCCGCCGCGATCACGCGCAATCCGGCCGCGTCCAGGCGGCGCGTCAAGTCCGCGGCGACATCGGATTGGAAGGCCGGCGCGCTCGATTCCGTCGCGACGACCAGCCGGGTCGCGGCCCCCTCCAGGCCGGTCAGCGAGGCGAGGTCATCGTACATGACGTAAGCCGCGGGCACCACCGAGCGCGCGCTCACACCGACGATGGTCCATGCGTGGTCCACGCCGCCGACTCGCATCGTAACCGTCGAGCCGACTTGCATGTCAGGCACGAGCGCCATGAAATCCGAGTTGACGAACAACGCATATTGGTCATCCGGCGCGAGCCAGCGGCCGGACACGACGCCCGGGCGCGCCATCGCGGTGTCCGACGGCACGCCCTGTAGGAGAATGCTGCCGCTCAACCAGTCGTCTGCAAACACCAGTCGTCCATCGTGGATCAGCCAGGCCTCGGCCGCCGTGATGCCTTGCGTGGCGAGCGCCTCGTTTTTGAGTTGCTCTGCGGGATACGGCCGATCGAGGCTCACGCCCACGTCATAATTCATAGCGCCCTGTATCTCGCGCACCGCCTCTCCCAATGAACTGCGAATGCCCAGGACCGCGATAAACATTGCACCTGCCAGCGTGAGCGCTGCGAAGGTCAGCGCCAGGCGGCCGCTGCGCCGAAAGACATTGCGTAAAGAGATCTTCGCCAGTTGCGGCAGTCGCTTCAGCGGCCGGCCGAGCAGGGACAACCGCCGAGCGGTGGTGGATCGGTAATTGGTGATTGCCTCCCGCACCGTCAGGCGCGCGCCGCTGAAGATCGGCAGCGAGGCGGCCAGCAGCGGAACGAGCAGCGCGGTGGCGGCCTGCAGCGCGAGCGCGGGCGCAGGTATATAGAAATCGGGCACGTGGAAGTTCAACGTGGCCGCCACACCGTCAGCCAGGAAGTACGCGCCCAGCGCGCCCAGCGGCACCGCCAACGCCAGCGCAACCAGGCCGAAGATCAAGACTTGTTGAAAATACATCCTCATCATCTGGCCCAGCCCCGCGCCCAGCGATTTGAAGATTCCGATCTGCGGGATCTGCTGCGCAATCAGCGCGGACATCACGCTCGTGACCAGCAAGGCACTCAGGAGCAGGGTTAGCAGGCCAAGCGACTGCAGGATGAAGAGCACGGAGGTCATGTTGTCCCCCAAGGCGTATTTGCCCGGCTCAGGGAGCCGCGCGCTGAAGACGCGCAATCCCTGTTCTTCCACATGTGCTGTCAGTGCGGTGAGTTGTTGCTCGATCGCGGCGCGGTCTGTCGCGTCGCTGAAGCGCACGGATAGGCGGTTGAATTCCGGCGGCAGGCCCAGCTCACGCGCGGTCTCGGGCAGAATGTATCCATTCGCGATCAGGCTGATGCCGGCCGGCAGGACGCTCAGGTCGTTGACGAAACCTGCAACCCTCAACGTGTGCTCCTGGCCGTCCAGCATCTGGATCATCACACTCTCGTCCAGGTCCGCGATCGTTTGGACAGACTCTTCGAGCAGGATCGCGCCCGGCTGGAGCGCGATGGTTGGAGTCAGTCGGTTGAGCGCGAACGTGCCGGGATCACGGACCGTCGCCAGGTCCAGGCTGAGCCAGCGGCCGGTGGCTGTCTCGAGCCGCACTTGTGTCAGGGTCCGCGCCTCGGCCGCCTGTACATATGGAAGCGACCTCACGTTCAACAAGAGCGCCTGATCGAAAGGACTCAGCACCAGAATTGCATGGGCCGGCTGGCTGGCCGCATACACGCTGCGCAGATTATCTTCCAGCACGAGCGAGCCGCCGATCATCAGTCCAAACGCAGCCACGCCGATCGTAATCGCCAACACGATCAGCAGGCTGCGCGCCTTGTTGACCCACAGATCGCGTAGCACCTTGGTGGCTTCGACGCTCAGTCGCGAGCGGCTGTTTCTTCTCAGAGATCGTTTCACAATGTTTTATTCGCCAAAGATACCCTTATGGGCACACGTGAACGCAGATAAACAGGATTCTCGGGCAATCCAACGAGGACTTCTGCCGGCCCATTGCAGTTCGTCAGTGCTCACGTGTGCCGGCGATCAGCTGCTCGAACTCGTCCGCTCCGTATTCGATGCAGTGGGCCGGGCCGTCCGCGCTGACACGCACGCTGGTGCCGCGCCTGCGATCGCCGAGCACGACAGTTTCGCCGAAATATCGGCCGCCGCCGAGTTGCGTGATGAGCGTATCGGCCCCGTCGCTGCCGCGGATGAAAACGTCGACCGTGCCATACTCGATGATAAAGAAGGAATCGCCAAGCTCGCCTTGCCGGATGATCTCGTGACCCGCCTGGAACACGCGGCGTTTCTGGCCGCTGGCCATCACGGTCAGTTCGCTGGCGGGCACGATCTGCGAGGCGGAGAGTTCCTGTATTTGGGCCGCTCTGCGCCGCTGTTCGACGATCTCCATCAACTCCTGGCGCAGCGCGGGCGAGACGTTGATCAAATCATTGAACGCGGCGTTATCCAGCGCGGCGACCTTCACGTCGCCGTCGCTCGCTTTCACTGTGGCGGCGCGGATGCCGTTGCCCAGCAGCGCCATCTCGCCGAAGTAATTGCCCGGGCCCAGCCGGTTGACGAGCACCAGCCCGCCTCCGGGCGCATCCACCAGCACGTCCGCTTTGCCCTCCAGCAGAATGAAGAACTGGTCGCCGATCTCACCCTGCCGGATAATGCTGGCGTCGCGCGGATAGACCTGCGGCTGGACGCGGCGCGCCACCTCCGTCAGCTGGTCCTGCGTGAGGGCGGCCAGCGCGCGCACCAGGTACTCGTTGACGATCTCTCCGTTCGAGATCAGGATCGTACGATCGACTCTGCGCGCCAGGTCTGCATCGTGCGTCACCATCAGTACGGTCTTGCCGTCCGCCACCAGCGTTTCGAACAACGCGAAGATGCGTTCGGCACTGGCAGGATCCAGGTTGCCGGTCGGTTCGTCCGCGACGATCAACATCGGGTCGGTGGCCAGGGCGCGCGCGATAGCCACGCGCTGCTGCTGCCCGCCGGAGAGTTCCGCGGGGAGCTTGTCGGCCTGGTCCTCCAGCTCGACCTTCTTGAGCAGGTGCAGGGCGCGTTTGTAACGCCAGCGGTCGTCGTAGAGCCGGTTCAATTCCATCGGCAGGATGACATTCTCGACGGCGGTCAGGGTGGGGATCAGCTGGAAGAATTGAAAGACGATGCCGAGGCTGCGTCCGCGCCATTTGGCGAGGCGGCCTTCGTCGTAGGTGTGGATCGGCTCGCCACCGATCACGATCTCCCCGGAGGTGGGGCGGTCGATGCCGGTCAGCAGGTTGATGAAGGTGGATTTGCCGCTGCCGGATTTTCCGATGACCGCCACGAATTCCCCATGTCGCACGGCCACGTCCACACCTTTGACCGCGGGCAGATCCCCGGCCGGAGTGCGATATACCTTGACCAGGTTTCGGACTTCGATCAACGGCTTGCCGGGGGTGGAGGGAGGCATGGCATTCTCAAGCGAGAGTCGTTCTTGAAGCCCCGTTTGTACACGGAGGACACGGAATGCATGGAAGAACTACCTTTGTGTCATCCTTCGGTCGCAGCCCGCCACTTCGTGGCGTTCTTAGCTTCCTCAGGATGACACCTTCCAAGAGGTGCTCTTACTTTACCAACCCAGCCCGCCTGATGCAATAGCCCTTATGGGGTCGGGTCGGCCAGCTGGTCGAGGGTCTGGATCGGGAGCCGGTCGCTGGTCAGCGTGCAGGTCTGCGAATCGTATTTCAAGTTGTAAGCGCTCAACTGCGAGGAGACCCTTGCAAGGTCTGCCTCGCTGACCTGGAGGCAGGTGCCGGCCGAAAAATCGCGCACGTTCTCGTTGAGGATATACAGACTTCCGCCATCCCGGTACAACGGCATCGATAAGAACGGCGAGCTGTATTTGCGCGGATAGACGATGTCGAAGATAAAGGCCTCGTTCTCTGCGAAGGGTCGGATCTCGTCAGCGGTCAGCATCAACACTTCGGGCGGTGCATCGCGTTGCCCCACGATGTGGTCGCCGTGCACGAAGCGTTCCAAGGTCGGGAGATAGAGCACGCCGTGTCCCTGCATGCTCAGCCGCACCGCCGGTATGTTCAGGGAATGCAGCATGCCTTCCATTATGATCGTAGGCTCGTGGCAGCCGGAGACGCGCTCCTCGTACACGCGCTCCAGGTTGAGCGGATATGCGACCGCTCCGCCGTCAGTCCTCGGTTCCTGGCCGTCCAGATACACCTCCCAGCCGTAGCCGGGAGCGTAAGCGTGGAAGAAGTTCTGCATGGTCCACGCCATCACCGCATGGATCGCATCTTCCTGGGTGGCAGAGCCCTCGGCCAGGCGGCGCGCCAGGTTGAACTGCTTGTAATGCGCCTCCTCCACGATCAGATCCGGCGAGGGATACCAGTGGGACACGGTGTTGGGCATCCCGGGCGGGACGTCGCCGTGGTGCAGGTCGTTCTTCTGCCAGGCCAGGCTGTCGTCCTGAATGAAGAGATTCGCGATCTGCGTTTGCGAGTAATCCCGCAAGGACCAGGGATAGAAATGATGCGCCTCCGCGAACAACCCGGTGGCAACGTTGATCAGATACATTCGTGCGCCGGGATTCGGCCAGATGTACGCGTCGAGGCTGTCGAACAGCGACTGTTTGTCCGCGTTGCTGGCGCGCGGATCATACGCTCGCTCCACCAGGATCCATTCCAGAAGCTGGCGGCCGGAACGGTCGGTGACGCCGTCCGCCTCCATCGTAAAAGTCAAGCGGTTCAGAAAATCGCGCGTGCCGGCCAGCGATTCGTAGGTATCCAGGATCACGAGCGGATCGAGCGGCGCGGGCGTCTCGCTGGCTGCGGGTTCGATCGGCGTGCTGACCACCGCAGGCGTGGGGGTTGTGTTCCGTCCCGGAGCATTGCAAGCCAATATGGCGGATGCCAGCGCGACGGCCGCCCAGACCCGCATGAGCGGCGTTCGATTCAGCTTGATCCATTTATGCGCCATTTCCTTGCTCCTTCCCGGCACTTCCCTCCTGAATTACCTGATCCTTAGCCCTATCCCCTCTTTCCTTTCCCCAATTCCTACTTCCTACTTCCTAATCCCATTCTCTCCTCTTTTCCCTCTTTCCCCCATCCGCCCTTGGTCCCATTTAACGCAACCTACTTTTTCGTCTCCATCGCGCCCTTGATAACCTTCTTCAATTCCACGGCAGGGAACGGATCGGTCAGCTTCAAGTTTAATGGAAATGCAGGATGGACCAATATCGGATAGAGGATGAGATAAGCAACGACGCCCAGGTTGCCGAGCAGATACCAACTAAAAAAGCCGGTTCGAAAATCGTGCGCCTTGATGTTGGTTTCCGGTTTTTGTTCCATGTGCGGGCTGCTCCAGCTCGGCGAGAAAACCTAACTACGAAGTCACGAAGGCACCAAGGCACAATTTTTTTGGTTTGGTGGCTTCGTGTCTTCGTGTCTCGGTGGTAAAGACCGAGCCTCACGGAAAGTTCATCGCCTTCAACAGCGCAGAGAAATCCGGATCATCCCTCAGCCACGCGAAGCGCGGCTCAACGTTGGACCACACCAGCCAGCTCGAGCGCTCATCGAACGCCTTGCGCATCCAGGCGATGACCTGCTCCCGATCCCTGAACCCGTTGTAGATGACCGCGATCCAGTAAGACGGGACATACTGGCTCTTCGATCTCTCCTTCAACTTCTCAAGGATCTGCAGCGCCTCGTCCTTGCGTCCCGCGGACGCCAGCCCATGCCCCAGCATTGCCAGCGCGAGCGTGCTCTCGCCGGACAGCCGCACCGCGGTCTCCAGCTCGGCGATCGCCTCGGCATACAGTCCCTTTTCCAGATAGGGCCGGCCGAACCACAGGTGCGTGGCCATGAAGCTTGGGTCCAATTCGACGGCCCGTCTGTATTCCTCGATCGCCCGGTCATATTGGCCGGATAAATACAGCACGTGCCCCACGCCGATGTTGATCGCCAGCGACAGCGGGTCCAGCTCGCGCGCCTGCTCGATCTCGGCCAGCGCCTCGTCGAAGCGGCCCATGGCCTTCAGGTAGTCCGCGAAGAAGTGATGCGCGGGCGCATAGTTGGGATTGATGTGGATGGCTTTCTTGAACGCCGCTTCAGCGCCCTTCCAGTCCCAATCGTACTGGTATTTGATCAGTCCCAGGGACGTAAGCGCTTCGGCCAGGTCTGGACGCAACGACAGCGCCTTGGCTGCGGCCTCTTTGGCTTTCGGATACGCCTCGTTAGGCGCCATGAACTCGAGCAGCGCCAGCGCAGCGTAGCTGTCCGCCAGGCCGGCATACGACCGCGCATATTTCGCGTCGGTCTTCAACGACCGCTCGAAGAAGTCGATCGCCTTCTTCAAGTCCTCTTCCGTGCGCTTGTTCCAAAACAGCCTGCCGCGCAGGTAGTTCATGTACGCTTCCGTGCTGCGCGTGGCGGTGCTGCCCGCGGCGTGCGGGATGCCGAGCACGTGCTCGCGCAACGCCTCGGCCACGCGGCGCGATATCTCGCTCTGGATCTCGAAGACGTCGGTGATCTTCCGGTCGAACTCCTGGGACCAACGCGGCTCCTCGTTGGACGTGTCGATCAGGCGGACGGAGATGCGCAGCTTGTCCCCGGCTTTGCGGACGCTGCCCTCCAGAACGCTGCCGACGTTCAGCTCGCGGCCGATCTCGCCGATGGGCTTGTCCGCGCCCTTGTACCTCATCACCGACGTGCGCGCGATAACGCGCAGGCCTTTGATCTGCGAGATCGACAGGATCATCTCCTCGGTCATGCCGTCCGCGAAGTACTCGTCTGCGGGGTTCGCGCTGATGTTGCTGAAGGGCAGGACCGCGAGCCGGTCCCGGGGCGGGGCAGTCTCGACGGGCTCGACCCGGCGGCCAGTCGTCGGCGCGGCCTGGCTGACAGCGCCTCCAAAGCCCGCGATGCGAAAGACCTCGATCGGCACCGCGACGTTCTTCAGCGCCGGCGTCCCGAGCGACTCGAAACCAAATTCGATCTTGTTGACCACGCTGGCGTGTACCTGCGCCGTGACGCACACGCCGCCCGGAGGCGCCAGCGGCACGACCCTGGACGCGAGGTTGACCGCGTCGCCGGCCACCTCGCCCTTGTTGTGGATGACGTCCCCGAGATGGATCCCGATCCGAAGCACGATCTTTTCCGCATCGGGCCGCTTCGTGTTCGCCTCCTGCAACGCGGACTGTATCTCGACCGCGCAGCGCACCGCCTCCAGCGCGCTGGCAAACTCCACCAGGAAGGCGTCGCCGATCGTGTCGACCTCGCGGCCGTTGTGCTTCGCGAGCACGGGCCGGATCAGCCGCCTCTGTTCGTCGAGAAGCTGCATGGCGCCGGCCTCGTCGCGCTGAGCCAGCGCGGTGAAAGCGACCATGTCCGTGAACATGATCGCGGCCAGCCGTCTCTCGCCTTCGATCTTATCGGAATCCTTCATGCGGGCTGTCTATGATCACCAACTGCTGCGGCCGAATGAGTGCTTTTCGAGCACTTGGAATGCCTACGAAAACATGGATTGTGTCATCCCGATCACGATCTATCGCGCCGAGCGGAGCGCAGCGAAGTCGAGGCGAGCTTCGACCGTTTTGCTTTCTCTCTTCGTTGCCGCTCGGATTTCACAATGGCATGAATCGCCTCGAAGTCTCCGCGAATCAGCGCTTCTTTCTTGGCGTGGTTCCATCGCTTGACGCGACGCTCCAATTCGAAGGCCTCGCGATAGCCAGCAAGCTCCTGGCTTCACACGAGCCGTATTGGTCGCCTCGAAAACGTATACGCATCCACGTGAATGCCTTGTTCGTGCTCCCAAATGCGGTACTCCAAGTCTTTCGCTAGCCCAGTGTAATACGTGCCATTGCCGCACAGCAAGATATAGACAAAGTAGGACATGTTTTCCTCCCTTTGCGCTTCGTCTACGCCCTACTGCTATCGCGCCGAGCGCAGCGAAGTCGAGGCGGATTCTATTCGCGTTGCGTCTCGGCTGCGCCCTGCGGGCTCCGCTCGACGCGATGATCATTCGGTAGCACGATACTCACTAGTACGAACCGACGGGCGCTTCCCTGATGGTCAACGCTCGATACAGCAGATAGAACAGGTTGCTGATGGAAGGCTTGACGTGATAGCGCGTATCCTGCCGGTAATACAGATAGCTGTTGGCCGCGTTGGCCAGGAACGGGTCGGCCAGGGGCGCGAAGTCCGCGTATACCACCGATTTTTGCGGCTTGTCGAACATCAACGGGTTGTCCACGAATCCGATCCCCGACTGCACATCGAAGATGTCGCTGCCGGGATAGCCGCCCCACGGAGTGATGGTCATGTAGTGCGCCAGCGCACCCCATTGATTCACCACGATGGACCCGTAGCGCAGGTCTGCGATCGCCTGGTCCACGGCCGCGGCGACGGCCGGGTCGTTCATGGAGGCCGGATGCACCACAATGGAAGCAACCAGCGTGCCCCATAATTTTTCGTTTGCAAATTCCACGGCCTTGCGGATGAAGTCGACGGGGTCGGCGGCTTCCAATGCCGTCTCCGAGTACAGGCTGAGGAAGGGCTCACGCGTGAAACAAATGTCGTCCTCGTTTGTCGCATCCACGCCCGGGATGAACGTCCAGGGGAGGTGACCCGGTCCCGGCGTACCAAGCTGCAGGGCGTCCGGATGCGCATCCACAAATTGCTTGTGCAGTTCGAAGGAGCCCGGGTAATAGGCTTTACGCGTGTTCGTCTTGCCCAGGAAGTCCGCGATCCCCTGATTCAGTTCTTCGCGGTGCTCCCAGTTCTTCATCTGGATGATCATCCGCGGTGTCAGACAGTTGCACGCGGAATTCGGCACCAGCCAGGAACCGATGCGCGCCGCCTGCTGCTTGATATCCTTATCGGTCCACGGTCCCGGCACGACGATCAGCGGAGAGATATTTCCCAGCTCGGATGAGAACGGTTTCGTGAGCAGCGGCTGCCGAAGGTGCTTGCGCTGTTTTCCTTCTGCGCCCGGGCCGAACACAACGGCATCGAAGGTGCGGTCGGAGCCGGTCATATGCAGGGTGTCTACTGCTGGATGATTCGCTAAGTAAGTGCCTTCGTGCGCGCCCCCGTA
>DASXQN010000505.1:0-3838 GCA_036507155.1 Anaerolineales bacterium | reverse complement strand
GATTCGCCGCATTGCGGCACACGCCGTGCCCCTACCGCACGCGGCGGCGCCACTCTTCCTTGAGCTGCAACTCACGCGGGCTCAGCCCCGGTTCGAGCGCCATGAAATCGGTCATGAGTCGATTGAAGCGCACCGGGTCTTCGACCATCGGAAAATGGCCGATGTCATCCAGCATCACGTGATGCGTCATGGTCGGGAATGCGGCCGCAGCTTCGAGAGAGGGCGCACTGATGGCCGGATCGTTTTGGCCGTACACAAACAGGCACGGCAGATTGACGTCGTTCATATGGCCGAACAAATTGTCAGCCTGCAGGCTGGCCATCGACGCGGAGACAGCTTGCGGGTCGGCCTTGGACGCGTCGGCGAGGGCCACGTTGACCTCAGGGGAACGATTGGAGAGCCAGGTGGACAGCTCGGCCATCGGCGCGGTGCGCATGCGGATGTTCACGGCCTCATATGTCAACGGGCAGTTGACCGCCATGATGCGGTCCACGCTGCGCGGGAATTGCTTGATGAAGGCGAAGCCCACCAGCGCGCCCAGCCCGTGTCCCACGAGAGCGATCTTGCCGATGCCCATCTCGCCGAGGAATTTATCCAGCAGCATGGCCTGCTCATCGAGCGTGTAATGCAGGGGCTGGCGGGCGGTATCGCCGAATCCGAAGAGGTCGAGCGCGTACGCGCGGAAGGAGGTGGAGGCCACCTGCATGGCGGAGATCCAGTAACGCCATGATCCGACCCAGCCGTGCAGGAACACGATCGGACGACCGCGCCCCAGCGCTTCGTAATGCACGATGGACCCGTTCAACAGGATCGCGCTCAATTTATTTTCCGAACCTCACCAGGATGGCGCGCACTCGTTCGATCAACTGATCGGGCGCGAAAGGCTTCAACAGATATTCCTCCGCGCCGGCTTCCAGGCCGGATTCGATCTCGGCCTCCTGCCCCTTGGCAGACAGGAAGACGACCGGCATGTCCTTCAATTCCGGATGCGCCTTGATGGCCCGGCAGGCATCGTAACCGGTCATGCGCGGCATGCGCACGTCCATGAGGGCCATGTCCGGCAGTTCCCGGACGGCTAGTTGGACCGCCTCCTCCCCGTTTTGCGCAACCACGACCTCGTACCCGGCGAACCGCAGGGTGAAGGCAACCAGTTCGCGGATATCTGGTTCGTCTTCTGCGATCAATATCTTCGTCATCGGATCCTCATCGTTATTCTTTTTGAATCGGCAATGTAAACGAAAAGGTGCTGCCTTCACCAGGCTTGCCTTTGCTCGTGATCCAGATCCGGCCGCTGTGCATCTCAACCAATTGACGGACGATCGCCAGACCGAGGCCTGTACCGGGCGTGGCGAGCACGAGCGGATTCTCTCCGCGATAGAAGCGTTCGAAGACGCGTTCCTGGTCGTCCCCGAGGATGCCCAGGCCGTTGTCCTTCACGTCCACCTGCACCTCGGTGCCGTTCACTGCGTGGATGTGCACCTTGATCTTGCCGTTCTCTGGCGTGTAGTGGTAAGCATTGTCCACCAGGTTGGCGATGATCTGGCGCACACGCTCCGAGTCACCTGTCACCAGCGGAAGGTTCCGAGGGGCTTCGAGCGAGATTGCCATCGGCTTCTTCTGCTCCTCGGACCGGCGGCGCACCTCGGCGATCACATCACCTGCCATGTCGCGCAGGTCCAGCGGCTGCCGGGAAAGCGTGACGCGCCCGGCCTCGATGCGCGAGATATCCAGCAGATCGTCCACCAGGATGTTCAAGCGCTCGGCGTTGTTCTTGATGATCTCCAGGAAATGGGTCTGGTTTTCGTTGAAGGCGCCGGCCGCGCCCATCAACAGGATATCGGCGTAGCCTTTGATGGAGGTCATCGGCGTGCGCAGCTCATGGCTTACGGTGGCTACGAACTCGGACTTCAGCCGATCGACCTCGACCTCGTGCGTGATGTCGCGGAAGATCGACACGGTGCCGAGGAAATCGTGCATGAGAATGACCGGCGCCAGGTGGATCAGGGCGACGCGTCCATTTTCCAACTCGAGCTGCTCGGCATAGGTATCGCCGGCTTCATACAACGCCGGATCCTCGGACCAACGCCGGATGGTCTCCATCCATTCGCTGGAGGCTTTTCCGAACAATCCGCCGAACATATCCAGCGGCTGGCCCATCAGGCGCTTCTTGTCGAGGCCCAGGATGCGCTCCGACGAGGAATTCAGGAAGCTGATGCCGTTGTTCGGTCCGGTGACCAATACGCCATCCGCGACGGCTTCCAGGATGGCTTGCGAGCGGCTGGCATCTTCCTGCTCTTTCCGAAGCATCACGCCCAGACGTTCGGCCTGGTCGCGGATCAGTTCGTACAGGTGCGCGTTATTGATGGCGACGGCCACCTGGCCCGCGATGGCCTTGACCAGGTTTGACATATCCGGGCTGAAGAAATGCATTTCGCGATGGAAGATCATCAACGCGCCGATGACATCTTCGCCGACCAGCAGCGGCACGATGATGGAGCTGCGATGGTCCCGGCCCGCGTCCGGCGAGCGCACCCAGCGCGGATCCTCATGCAGGTCGTCGATCAGGACCGCTTCCCGATGCTCGACCACCCATCCGGCAACGCCCTCACCGACCTTGAGCGTGAGGCCGCGTTCGCCGCCGTCCGCCTTGGCTGACAGGTATCCATAGCCGGCGCGATAGTGCAGGAGATTGTCGTCCGCGCTGAGTAGCATGATGGTGCCTTGCTCGGCGCCGGTGGCGTCGTTCAGCAGGGACAGCGTGCGGTTGAGGGCGCGATCCAGGTCGAGGCTGGACGACACTTCCGTGAGGATGCGCAGCAGCGTCTCGGTGTTCTGCTGTTCACGCTGCAACTGGGCAGTGCGCTCGACGACGCGCTGCTCGAGCTCCTGCGCCAGGCGCTGGGTTTCAGCGAACAGCCGTCCGTTTTGGATGGCGACGATGGCCTGGTTGGCGAGCGTGCCCAGGATCTGCAGGTCCTGCTCGGTATAGATGTTCGGTTCGTAACTTTGCGCAGAGAGCATGCCGATGGCACGGCCGCCCAGGGTCATGGGGACCGCCAGGATCGAGATCGGATCGGCATCTGCGCCATACTGGTATCCGCCCGCTGCGCTCGATTCTTCCGGCACGTGGGTGAGCACGGGTTGGCCGCTGTCGATGATCTTTCCGCTGAGCGACTCGCTCTTCGGCACACGCGTCGGCGGCAGGCGCTTGCCCTTGTCCACGAGATAGACTCCGGCGATCTCATCGGCTTCTTCATCCCACAGCGAGATCACGAAGGTTTCGGCCGGCATCACGCGCTCGGCCGCGCGGTGCACGGCCGCATAGATCTGCTCGGAATCCAGGTTTGCGCTGATCTGCGCGCTGCTCTCGTTCAGGATGGAGAAGCGCTCGGCGGTGCGCAGCGTGGACTGATACAGGCGCGCGTTCTCGAGGGCGATCGCCGCCTGGTTGGTGATCGTGCGCGCCAGCTCGATCTCATTAGGGCCGAAATAGCCCTCGCCGGGCATCTCCGCGAAGACCAGCACCCGCAGCTCGGCGCCCGTGATCAGCGGCAGCACCAGCAGGGACTGTGTCCCGTCAGCCAGGAAGTCGCTTAACGGTTTGAGATCGGCCTCTTTGTTGATGTCGCTGGTGGTGAACACACCCAGCGATTCACGCAGGCGCTCGAAGATCGGGGCAGCCGGCAGGTCTTGCGGAAGTTTGCGGCGCGAGGCAGGCGTCGACAGCACCCACACGGGCCGGCCGCGTTCGAGCGTCACGACCGAGGTGCGTTTCACGTTCAGCGCTTGCTGCAACTCGTCTGCGGTCAACTGCAGGATCTGGTCCGCGTCCAGCAAG